>DDLT01000159.1 GCA_002340265.1 Lentisphaeria bacterium UBA2565
TAGAGAAATAAGATTATTTTGTATATTTAGCGCAGAAGTCTTTCAGACGACGTACTGCCATGCGAATGTTTTCTTCGCTACAAGCGTATGAAAGGCGGATGTTGTTTGGTGCACCAAATGGTGTACCTGGAATTACGGCTACGTGCGCTTCGTTTAGAAGTCTTTCTGCAAATGCCATTGAATCCATTCCGAAGGCTGAGATGTCCGGGAAGATGTAGAATGCACCACGTGGTTTGATCACTTTGATGCCCGGGATTTCTGAAAGTAGTTCGAAAATCAGGTCACGGCGCTTTTTGAATGCCAGACGCATCTCTTCGATTTTGTCCTGCGGACCTGTCAGCGCTGCAAGTGCACCAGCCTGTGCGAAAGAGGTTGCATTTGAAGTTGCGTGACTTTGGAATGCGGCGATTTTTGGAGCAATCCACTCTGGAGCTCCTAGGAAACCAAGACGCCAGCCTGTCATTGAGTAGGCTTTGCTGAAGCCGTTGACAGTGATGGTTCTTTCGTAAATCTCTTTACCCATTGACGCGATGCTGTAGTGTTCGCCGCCTTCATCATAAACTAGCTTCTCGTACATCTCATCTGAGATTACTAGAATGTTCTTCTCTACAACGATGTCAGCGATCTCTTTAAGAAGTGCCTGAGAGTAGATTCCGCCGGTTGGGTTTGACGGTGAGTTTAGAATAAGAAGTTTGGTTTTGTCTGTAATCGCCGCACGAAGGTCGTTCGGATTCAGGCAGAAACCGTCTTCGGCTTTGGTTTCGATGAATACAGATTTTGCACCAGTCGACTGAATCATTTGAGGATAGCTCAACCATGCAGGGGTTGGAATAATTACCTCATCACCCGGATTACAGATGACCTGAATTGCCGCCATAAGTGAGAATTTACCACCAGGAGATACGATTACCTGCGATGCGTTGTAGTCGATGCCGTTGTCGGTTTTGAATTTGCGGCTTAGAGCTTGGCAAAGGTCAAGACGTCCTGCGCTTCGAGTGTATTTAGTTTCGCCGTTTTCGATGGCTTTGATTGCGCCTTCTTTGATGAATTCAGGTGTGTCGAAGTCCGGTTCGCCGGCACACATGCTGATGACGTCTACGCCTTCGGTGATCATGGCTTTCGCTTTGCTGGTAATTGCCAATGTCAGTGAAGGTTGAAGTGTTCCAGCTGTTTCCGAAAGTTTAACTAGTTCAGTAGTCATATTTGCTCCAATTTTAAAATTTCAGGCTGTATTACGGTTACGATATTGGTTTTACGTCGTACCCTGCGGGCACTTGGTTTTAGATTCTATTCGTATTCCACGGGTTACGAAAACAAGTTTTCTTCACCCGAGGCTACCAAAACTTCGCCACGCTGCGCGGGCTTTTGATAACCTTGTCGTAACAACCCAGTTTCTATTTATACTCTTCTACCAGAGCCTTGTGAAGTGTTTTAATTCCTGAGTTGAAGTCTTCGGGTTTTACAATAAACTGCATGTTAACTTGTCGCATGCACTGACTGAAACCCAGGATGTTCACTTCTGCGTCTGCTAGGGCGTGAGATGCTTTTGCAAGTAGCCCCGGCTCTTTCATGTTAGAACCTGTAACTGCGATCATCGCAATCGGTTCTGTACGGATTCTGCCTTCTTTAAAGCAGCTTTTGATATCGTCAAGACAACGCTCCAGATTCTTGCAGGATGCGTTGACGTAGTGAGTAATTGTATTGGCATTTGTGCTTTTGGCGATGTAGCTGACACGGTGTTTGTCCAGATATTCGAGGATTTTGTAGTCGTAACCCGGTTCGCCAACCATTCCTGGATCGTAAACTTCGATTGCCATCATGTCTTTTTTCCCTAGAACCATTTCAACGCGCGGCTCAGGGCTGACGTATGATGTGTCGATTGTAGTACCCGGATGATCCGGTTCGAAGGCATTTTTCACGCGGATCATAATGTTGTTTGATGCCATCTCTTTTGAGGCACGCGGGTGAATCGCTTCCATTCCAAGGTCGGCAAGCTGATCGGCAATGTCGAAGTTGGTTTCGCCGATAATGCGTACTTTGTCTTCACCGATAAGTTTTGGGTCACCGGTAGAAAGGTGGAACTCTTTGTGAATGATTCCCTCTTTAGCTTTTGAAATGATCGCCAGTTTACTGAACGTGATTTCAGAGTATCCGCGATCGTAAATGTTCATGATGCCTTCTTTACATTTGGTATAACCAGTGATGATTGGAAGTTCGTTCTTTACATCAATCTCTTTTAGTGCACGGCGGATCTTTTCATCCATTTCGTAGGTGTCTTCCTCTTTCCAACCGGAAAGGTCGACAAATTTTGCGTTAACGCCCATGCTTTGAAGAATCAGTGTCGAGTTGAACGCACTGTGTGCTTCACCAACTGCACTCAGCATTTCACGGCAGGCCGGAAGATAGTCGGCAAGATCAAAGTGTCCGTAAGAGCAAAGGCGTTTTAGGTCGGAAAGGCAGGCTTCCAGACCGGAAATTCTGTATTTTACAAACTCGTAGGCTTTTTCCAGATCAAGAGTAGCTTTTTCAGCAAGGCGCGAGTTGATTCTGCACATCTCATTTTCCACCTCTTTCAGCGCATCTTTCCAGCTTGGGTCGTTTTGAGCGAAAAGCGCGTAAACTCCGGCTTCTCCGGTTTTCTTGTGCTCAAGTAGCATATTGGTGATGCCGCCGTAAGCAGAAACAACAAACATTCGATTATAAAGTTCCTTTCCCTTTCGACTGCCGATAAAAATATTATTTATCAATAG
>DDLT01000190.1 GCA_002340265.1 Lentisphaeria bacterium UBA2565
ATTGCGGAAGATTTGCCGACAAGTCGGTCAAAAGCACCGCCGGTATTTTTGGCTGCGACGAACAGATCGAAGCTTTCCTGAAGACGAGAGTACTGCACAAAAGGTGCAATCAGTCTTGCTACTTCCTGAAGAAATAGAAAGTCTTTCTGCGTTTCATCTTCACTGATTTTTTTGATGTCAACCGAAAGCGTGCCGATGACGTCGTCTTTATAGGTGATTGCGACACAGAAAAATGCGAGATTTGAGAGATCAAGATTTTTTCGAATACCGGATCGGTCAAGAAAGTCGTGCTTTTCGATATTGGTTAAACAGACAGATTTACCAGTTGAAAATACGCTACCGGTAATACCTTCACCAAGCTTATAGTTCATTTTTTCGGCAGTGTCAGGTTTAATTGTCGAGGTAAAAATATTAGCCTGAACAGTTTCTCCCACTTTATCAGCAAGAGTAATTACACCGCGACTCATTCCACAATGTTCTTTCAGCCACTCCAGAACCTGACTGAGTGCCACATTTCGTTTTTCAGATTCAGCAAGTTTAAGTGCAATTCGATTTAAAAGCTCTAAACGCTCATAGCTGAACTCTTTGATTTTGGTCATTTTTCTTCTCCATAAAATTATTTGCAGCACAAATGTAGCGTTTTTTATAAAAAATACAAAATGGTATAAAATAAAAGCGTTAAATAACCGTGAAACTCTCTAAAACTCGACTACTTTGAAGCTGAACAAAAACTCGATGGAGATTTTATATGAATGTGTATTGTATCAGTGGAATTGATACTGACTGCGGAAAATCGGTAGTAACCGGACTTATAGCACGCTTTTTACTCGAAAAAGGTGAAAATGTAATTACTCAAAAAGCAATTCAGACAGGTTGTGTAGGTATTTCTGAAGATATTCTGACGCATCGCAAATTGATGAAAAAGGAACTTTACGGCGTAGATCGATCAGGCTTTACATGCCCGTTTGTATTTCCTCTGCCGGCATCACCGCACCTTGCGGCGGCAGAAGTGGGGCGTGAATTCGATGAAGTTTCTCTGGATCAGGCGACAATGGAGCTTTCACTTCGCTTTGACAAGGTCATTCTCGAAGGGGCAGGGGGCGTTTATGTTCCGTTGAAGCGTGATTTAACTTTTATTGACTATGTAAAAGATCGCGATTATCCTTTGATAATTGTGACGAGCTCAAAGCTTGGAAGTATCAATCACACGCTTTTGACATTGGAAGCTGCGGCAACTCGTGGCATTAAAGTGGCTGGACTTGTCTATAATCATTACTTTGATAAAGAACCTAAGATCACCGCTGACAGTAAAACCATCTTTTCTGAATACTTGCTGAAACTTGGCTATCCAGACGTAATTGTGGATCTTGAATCGTTTGATGAGAATAACCCGAAGTTACCGGATTTTTCTCCTCTATTTGGGTTATAGAGACTGAAAGTGTAAATTTTAGAATAAATAGAAAGGTGCAGTTATGTGTAAAACGTTGTTATTATTATCTTTAATTATGATTGGAACTTCATGTAAAACAACTCCCTCAGCGGTTGTTGATGAAAATCAATCGGCTATCTACCCAGACGAGCAACCAATACAGATTTTCTTTAAAACTTCCCTACTTGAAGAAGTTTGGAAAACGACGGAGGTTAATGGAGAGACAGCAAACGAACTTATTTATAGCAAAGTTATTGGATCTCCTGCAATTGTTGCACTGAACAAAGAATATGCGGATATTAATTGTTGCTCTGAATCAGAAGTTGATGGGCGCACAATTAAGGATCAAATTGTCAACTTCAAAGCCAAACCAACAGTTCTTGAAAATGGCGAAATCGAAATCGAAGGTTCTTTTTCATTTGGTAAAGAACTTTGTAATGAAAGTAAAGGGAATTCTAGTTTCACTATAGAAAGTTTGAACACATGCCATTTTACTTCCAAGGTTAGCAATACTACTATTGAGTTTGAAATTGGGGATAAAACATACTTACTCACAATCAGTGCTGAAGTAGTAAAAAAGTGACAAGTTACAAGAGAAACAACTGTTTTTGATAAACGGACATTTTCTTAAGAAGATATTTTATAATTCGTTGCGTTTTAGGAACTGACCGTTAAATTACCGCACACGATTTTTTGAAGGTTTGAAAACCAATTTAAATAAATTTGAAAAAAGGACAAGTTCTATGGCAAAAGAACAGACTAAAATGGAGAAAATTATCTCCCTTTGTAAACGACGCGGACTAATCTTTCCAAGTTCAGAAATCTATGGCGGATTTAACGGATTCTGGGAGTACGGCCCAAATGGTGTGGCACTACGTCGTGCAGTTGAAAAACTGTGGTGGAGCTATATGGTTGAAACGCGTACAAATGTCGAAGGTCTTGATTCAACAATTATTTCTCACCCACGTACTTGGGATGCGTCAGGTCACACAGCTCAGTTTTCTGACGTGATGGTGGATAATAAAACAACTAAAAAACGCTACCGCCTTGACGCGCTTCTTGAACAGCAGTCGGAGGAGATTGTTGCAAAAATCTCTACAATTGTTGGTATCACAGACATGGAAGTGATTGCAGACGCACTTGCAGAAAAAGGTGATGAAGCAAGCACTATCCTTAAAGAATCCGGTGTGATTGATCCTGAAAACAATAAGGTTGGTGACTGGACAGAACCTCGTCAGTTTAACCTGATGATGTCAACTTACGTTGGTCCAGTTTCTGATGAAGATCACAAAGCATATCTTCGTGCCGAAACTTGTCAGCCGATTTTCACAAACTTTGAAACCATTCGTATTGCCAGCCGTCAGAAGCTGCCATTTGGTATTGCTCAGGTTGGTAAAGCTTTCCGTAACGAAATCAGCCCACGTAACTTTACATTCCGTTCTCGCGAGTTTACTCAGATGGAGATGGAGTTCTTCTGTAAAGATGAAGACGCGATGGATTGGTACGGCTACTGGCGTGATCAGCGTCTTGATTTCTACAAGAACGAACTAAAATTCACTGAAGACGATATTCGTATTCATGACCACGAAAAACTGGCACACTATGCGAAAGCGGCGATGGACGTAGAGTTCAACTTCCCATTTGGTTGGGGCGAACTTGAAGGTGTTCACCACCGTGGAACTTGGGATATGAGCCGTCACAGCGAATACTCTGGAGAAGATCTACGTTATTACGAACAAGAAACTAAAGAGAAATTCTATCCAACCGTGATCGAAACATCTGTTGGTCTTGATCGTATGGTTCTAGCACTCCTATGTAAAGCTTACGACGAAGACGTGGCTGACACGCAGAAAGAGGGAAAAGCACAGGATGCACGTGTGGTTCTACGCTTCCCTTCAACTGTCGCACCAGTTCAAGTTGCTGTTCTTCCGCTTTCTAAAAAGCTGACAGATCAGGCTACACCAGTTTACCAGTCACTTGCTAAGCACTTCCGAACAGACATTGATGTGACAGGTTCAATTGGTAAACGCTACCGTCGTCAAGACGAAATCGGAACACCATATTGTATCTGTGTGGACTTCGAAACTGCTGATGATCAATGCGTAACAGTTCGTGACCGTGACGCGATGACACAGGAACGTGTAGCGATTGCAGACCTGCAAGGATATTTCTTCGCGAAATTGAACTCATAAAAAGTTCAGAAAATGCAAAAAACGCTTTTGCAAAAAAGCAAAAAATAAGCATTTTAAAAGCTCAAACGAAATCATCATAAAGATGAATATTTCGGGCCTATAGCTCAGTTGGTTAGAGCAGCGGACTCATAACCCGCTTGTCACAGGTTCAAGTCCTGTTGGGCCCACCATTTAAAAGCCGGTAAAATGAGGTGAAAACCTTTTTTGCCGGCTTTTTTCTTGCCAAAAAAAGGTACCTATGATACCCTAGGGGTCGTGGAAAGGGTCGTGGATTGAGGGGGGAAGTCGTCAACTGCTGCCAAACGAAATCAACGTTTTTCAAACCTAACCAAAGGGTGCCTTTATGACAGTTTATAAAAAAAGAAAAAATGGAACAACAAGCAAATATTGGTACTACAATTTTGAATTCAATGGTACTAGATACAATAAAAGTACTGGTAAAGTAAGCAAAGCAGAAGCATTGGAATTTGAAGCAAACGTCAAAGCACAGTTAAAAGAACGCTACGATCAGTGTATGACTGATGGCGGAAGAGATATAAAGCTGGTTAACGCAGTTGATTTAGCGATTGAGAAGCCCACAGAGCGTCCACGTGGGATAAAGCAAGACCGACGCAAGATTCAGATCTGGGGGGATTTCTTAAGCTGGTTAAACGAGTTTTTTCCAAAGGTGACTCTTATGAACGAAGTGACACGTCCGATTGCAGAAGGTTACGTATCTTACCTTCGTACCTATGGAAAACACAATAAAGTCATCAAACAGGGGCGTAAAAAGGCTTTTGTGGCAAATCACTTGCTTTCGACCAAGACGCTAAATTCCTACCACAAAGAAATTCAGTGGGTCTTCGATCAGCTGATTGCTGATGCAGGATTGTCACGAAATCTATAGTGCGGGGGAAAATTCG
>DDLT01000037.1 GCA_002340265.1 Lentisphaeria bacterium UBA2565
AACTTGGGACATTACCAAAAAAAGACAAATAGTATGAAACTTTTTGAGTGTTTTATGGCTTCGCGTTATGTGAAGCCGAAACGTAATTTCATATCAATCTTGACCCTTCTTTCAATGATTGGTCCTGCAATTGGTGTAGCTGTTCTTATTACAGTAATTGCGGTGATGACTGGTTTTGATCATGATATCAAAGCTGGTATTCTTACGATGCAACCTCATTTCACAGCTCGTAGCTATATCAGTAAATTTAAAAATCCCGAAAAACTCATAGAAAAAGTTAATGCAATTGACGGCTTAAAAGCTTCTGCAATAATTGATGGACCTGTATTACTACAAAGTAATCATGATATTTCGCCGCAAATGTTAATTGGTATTATTCCCGAATACGAAAATGATGTAACGGAACTCGAATCACATATAATTCGTGGTAGTTATGATTTGAAAGACAATGAAGTATTAATTGGCAACCGTATGGCTTTGTCACACGGATTAGATGTCGGTTCAAAAATAGTTATTCAATCATTAGCGACACTTCAAGATAATATAGACTTTTCTGGTGGTGAAATTAAAATGATAGAAAACCCATCATTCGATTTGCCCACAGAATTAACTGTTGTCGGAATTTTTTCTGTTGGCGTTTTTCAATTTGACAGTGGAATTATTGTCTCCAATCTAGATACTGCAGATGACCTTTTTGACGAAGAATGGGGGACTGCATCTGAAATAAGAATTAAAACCCCAGATGCTTTTGAGTTAGATCATTATTTTGACCCTTTAGAAGAAATTCTTGGATTATCATCAATTCGTAGCTGGCAGCAAAATAACAGAAGGCTTTTTGGTACTGTTAAGATGGAGAAAAATATGATGTTTTTTCTTCTTTTCTTCATCGTCTTAATTGCTGCTTTTAATATTTCAGCCACTCTTTTGACTTTTGCTATTCAAAAACGTAGAGAAGTGGGGGTTATGAAAGCTCTTGGAGCAACTCCTATTCAAATAATGCGAATTTTCTTGGTAATTGGTTTGTCCATTGGAACAATTTCTACAACGATTGGAACGATTCTTGGAATACAGATCGTAGAACATAGAGAACAAGTTTTGAAACTTCTAACCATGTTAAAGGGAGATGATGCTTTTCCTGCAGACCTTTATCAACTGGCTGAAGTCCCTGGGAAAATTATTCCATCTGACTTGATTATTATATTTGTAGGATCGCTTTTCTTATGTGTCGTGGCAGCAGTAGTTCCAGCCATTTTCGCAGCTTACTCAAACCCGGCAAAAGCACTGAAAAGCGAAGAGCTTTTATAGATTTAAGGTATTTCCATGGCTAAAAAAATTAGTAAACACCGTGCAAAAGTTCTCGAACGTCAGGCGCTTGCCGCTGAACGTATGATTACATTGCCGGAACGTTTTGAAAAAATTCCGGTTATCAGTTGGTATCCGGGGCACATGCTTAAAGCGCAGCGCGAAATGCGTGAAAAGATGAAATTGGTTGATGTCATTATCGAGCTGATTGATTCACGTATTCCGTATACGTCAATGAACCCGAACTTCGATCCGATCTTTCAGGATAAGCCGCGTCTGATGTTGTTGAACAAATCGATGCTGGCAAACAAAGAAGAGACGCAGCAATGGATCAAATATTATCGTTCGCGCGGACATCGTGTTTTGGCAATCGATGCGTTCAAAAAGCGAAATCTTGATAAGGTTCTGCCTGAGATTCGCCGCATTATCGATAAAGCCGGCAAAAAGAAAAGTTTCCGTCTTGTCACGCGTTGTATGATCGTCGGTATTCCGAATGTGGGTAAATCGACATTTATCAACCGTATGGCTGGAAAGAAGATCGCCAATACCGGACCAATTCCGGGTGTAACGCGTCATCAGCAATGGGTGACTTTAGCGGACGATGTGGAACTTCTCGACACACCGGGTGTCATGTTTCCACGAATTGATACAAAGGCGGACGAGTTGAACCTTTCGCTTACTGCCGGAATCAAAGACGAACTTGTCGGTGAACAGATCACAGCCGAGTTCTTGATTTATAAACTTGAGAAAGCCGGAATCCTTTACAAAATCAAAGGTTTTGATAAGTACGAAGGCGAAGAGTTAGATTCCGAAGCACTTTTGAAAAACTATGGTAAGTTCCGCGGATTCCTTGCTGAAGGTGGCGAAGCTGATCTACATAAAACATCGGCAACGCTTCTGCATCTTTTCCGTGAAGGTGATTTGGGACGCATTTCTCTAAACACTGTAAAAGAGGTAAAAGAGATTGCCCGTTGGGAAAAGAAGAAACGTCAGGAAAAACGTGCCGCAGAAAAATGGGTTAAACCGGAGGATGAAACGAATGAATAAACTTCTTATACTTTTGACACTTTCTATGTTGATGAGCGGTTGCTACTACATCACTGATCCATTGGGGAAATCGACAAAAGAGGTAAAAGCGGCTTATCCGAAAGCACATGGTCACTTCTTTGCACAGGATAAAGCGGCGATGCGTGAAAAGGTAAAAGCGATTGCCGAAGTGAACGAATGGAACATTTTTCAGGATCTTCCTGAAGAAGACATGTTCGTCATCATCAACGTACCAG
Organism: Lentisphaeria bacterium UBA2565; assembly: GCA_002340265.1. Lineage (GTDB taxonomy): Bacteria > Verrucomicrobiota > Lentisphaeria > UBA2565 > UBA2565 > UBA2565. Next base: position 2,586 of record DDLT01000037.1, read on the forward strand.
GTTACATCAACACGACAGAAGTCGCGATTTTCGTAGAGCAGTACAAAACCGGCACAATTGTCCGCATTTCATCTCTAAACCGAAAAGCTCAGAAAGACATCGCCGAAGAAGTCCTAGAGTTACTGCAATCAATCTAGGCAGTAAGCTGTTATCAACTTATTATTACTATGAAACATTATTTGACTACATTCTTACTTATAGTTCTATCAGCATGCAATTCCATCAACGAAAAATCCATTGACCTTAATGCAAAAATTATCATCCCAGAGGAATATTGCGTATCCAGCAAAAATGAGTTTTTGAATGTTCAAACTGATGCAGAGCGGTATCTAGAAATGTACAAATTTGCAAGAGGGAAGGTTATTAATGAATATATCCGAGATATTCACTATGAATTGAGCCCTACTTTCTTGTCAGATAATTTTTCGGGAGGATGGGCTTCTGCTGTAGATGGATTTGAAACAGGAATGTATGAGACAAACCGACTAATTCAAAATAGTATTGCGATCCATGGTAAAGAAGCAACTAAAAACTTACTAATTGAAACAAAGATACAGTAATAACAAACCATTACAAACTTGTGTGCTGTAAGTGCACTCTAACATGCTTCGTGGTTCAAAATTTGTAGCCTGAAAGGCTTATTTATGATAGCCCAGGGTAACACCCTGGGTTTTAGGTATACACAGGATTGCGTGCTGTAAGTACGCCCTGATGTCCTCCGTGATTCAAAATTTATAATCAACGACTGTTTTGCCATTGTTCTGCAATTGTTCAACTATCGTTTAACTATGGTTCAAAAATGCAATTAGCAGAAAAATTATACAATCTTAAAATCGAAAGCGACAAAGAGTCTTCCTGGACAATCGAAGAGATTCTGGCAATTATCGACCTTTTTCCGACAATTTGGGAAGATGCCGACAAAGACTATGCTTGTCAAAACCTTTACTACGAAACCGAAAGCGAAGCCGTTGCACAAGTTCAAACTATAACAAACTATCTTCAATCTCAGGCTGAAAACTGGGGATTGAGCAATGAATTCACCGTTCGCTACGAAGAGATTGCCAAAGAAGACTGGGCGGAAGTTTGGAAAAAGTTCTTCCACACACGTCGCGTTTCCGACCGATTTGTCATCAAACCAAGCTGGGAAGAGTACAAAGCGGAGCAGGGTGATGTCGTACTTGAGATCGATCCGGGCATGAGCTTTGGAACAGGTCAGCATGGTACAACTCAGGCTTGTTTGCAGTTTATTGATGAACTTTGCGCAAATGGTGAAATTGAAACCATGCTCGATGCCGGAACCGGTTCGGGAATTCTTTCAATGGGTGCGGCAAAACTTGGTATTCCGAAAATTGTCGCATTTGATTACGATGCCGATGCGGTACGAATTGCCGAAGAAAACCTACAACTTGCCGGTGTTTCCGATAAAGTGGAACTTTCCGTAGCAGACGTCGCTGAATGGCCGACTGATGTACAATATGATTTGGTAATAGCCAACATTCTTTGTGTCGTACTGATTGCCAATGCCGACGTATTGGCAAAAGTCGTGAAACCAGGAGCTCATATCATTCTTGCTGGAATTCTTGATTCACAATACGACGAACTCCGTGAAACCTTTGAAAAGCTTGGCATGAAAGAGATCAAAAACACTCAAATCAAAGAGTGGAAGTCAGGGCTCTTTCAGTCAACAGTTAGCAGTTAACAGTCAGCAGTTAACAGTCAGCATGATTTACTCTTTGCATCTTTGAGTTAATTACTAATTTTATTGCTTACTGTTTTTGACTGTTAACTACTTACTGCTTACTGATAACTGCCTTTAACTGTTAACTACTTACTGCTAACTGAATTATGTTGACCAAGAAACTTGTTCGATTCCGCAAAGCCTCAGGTTATTTAAAACCGCGCTTTATCGTACCCGATGATGAAAAACTTATCGGGTTGGCGACTAGTCTTTTGCAGATTTATGATCTGTCGATGAAGCCTTCCCGGGCGGAAATCGATGAACAGACGATGCCGTTGATTAACGGGTTTGATGATATTCTTCTGGCGAAAGGTTTGAACAAGTTGATTCACGATCGTTGCGACTTCGCCTGCGATCACAACTCCGAACTGCCACAGCTTCGTCAAGACATCTTCAAAGCCTCTTCCGACTTCTTTGAACATCTGAAAAATCCAGACGCGAAAGTTGAAGACCTGCATAAATTTGTGGCACTTCAGACCTCTCATTCGATTGAAGAGGTCGACAACATCTACAAAGATCTGCCGGAATTCGAGATTCTTCAAAAAGCCAAGCTGACCTCTGCGAAGGATTTGTTGAATCGCTACAACGTCGCATTGGTTCAGGGCTTGCTGATTCACACCTCCAGTATGACGCTGACTATTCGCGAACCGTCGACGGCTAAACTGCGCCGACTCTTTAAATATCTGAAATTTTTCGGACTTCTTGCCACCATTTATCTGGAAGACAAAGCCGTGAAATCGCTTGATAAACTGAACTCAGACAAAGCGAAAACCGCGTCAAAGCTTCGTATCGAAATTGACGGGCCGCTCAGTCTTTTTGAAAACAGTTCAAAATACGGCATACGTCTCGCCTCCTTTTTTCCAGCGGTTTGTGATATGGAAAAGTGGCAGATAAAAAGCAATGTCAAAATCGACAACAAAAACTACAAGCTATCGCTGGATGAAAGTAGCGAACTGAAGTCGCATTATCGTAACTTCTCTGCCTACATTCCAGACGAAGTACGTGTCTTTCACAAACATTTTGCAGAGAAAGAAAGTGATTGGCAGATCAGCGGCGATACGCCATTTCTAAAGATAAAAGGTCAGGAACTGATGTTTCCCGATCTCTGTTTTACCCACAAAGAGACCGACCGAAAAATTTACGTTGAACTCTTTCATCGCTGGCATACCTGGCAGCTTCGTCAACGTCTTCAAACGCTTTCGGAACACGAAGAGATTATCATCGGAATCGACCGCTCGCTTTACAAAAAGCCTGAGCTAAAAGAGTTTATCGACCAAGCCGATGTCATCGACACAAAAGCCTTCCTCTTCAACGACTTCCCCTCAAGAAATGCCGTCCTCAAACTGCTAAAGAAAGTTATTAGCGGCTAGGATCTAGGGATTAGGATTTAGGACTTAGGGGCTAGTTGTTAGCTTCTGGAAATTAATCATTGATCTACATAAAGAACTACATTTGTGGCAGTAGTGCGTGTCAGTCCCTTACGGCAACAAAAGTTGCTGAGCCAGTTTTAAGTCGTCGAGGGGACTCTCCGACCTACTAGCGCTAGCAACAACTGACGTTTATACATTTTTCACTATTCACTATTCTCTTTTCACTGAACTCCCGTAGATTTCTGTTCATTTTGCTGTAAATTCCAGTGACTTATTTATTCTTTGTAATGCCTATTTTAACACCTTTTTTATGGATATATACTATGGATGAAAATTTTTACGCAGCACCCGAAGCCGATCTAACGACGCCACAACATGGACTTGTGGAAGCGCTTGCCGAACTGAACTACAAACAGCTGAGGAAGCTTTATCACCGTTCCATTAATATTAGAACGTTAAACTTTTTGATTTGTATTGCGGCTATATTTATGGGGTTTTCAGTTGTTGGTTTAGTTATGAGTTTAAGCCAAATGCCTTCTAGAATGGTATCATTTCTTATTATATTTATTCTTATTTTTATATTAGAGCTAGTCACATTTATCGGTGTTTTTCTTCGAGCTGACTGGGGAAGATTTATGGGAATAATCTGTTCAATTCTTATTATGCTCAATTTCCCCGTTGGAACGTTATTTGGTATTGCTGGTCTTTTTGCCTTCTTTGGAGCTCCTGAGCTTTTCGGGCCGGATCGTATAAAACATGCCGAAGTTCGTAAAGAGTTTAAACACCGTAAGCGCAATAAGTTTTTTAATTAATTATGCTGAATATCTATACTAGTAATTGCGCGGAACGACTTGTTTACCAACTGGCTGACCGGTTGAATGCGCAGACGTTGAACTGGACCGATAAAGATGTGGTTGTGGTTCAGAGTAAGGGAATGGAACGTTGGCTGAACCTGCAGTTGGCGCAGATTAACGGGGTTTCGGCTAATCTGGAGTTTCCGTTTCCTAAATCGTTTGTGGTGAAGATTCTTCGAGATTGCGGAATTCTTGCCGAGGGTGCGAGTTTGTCACGCGAAGAGATGAGCTGGCGTATTTATGATCTGCTTCCGGAACTTGAACAGCGTGACAGTTTTTCGATTATTAAGAACTATGTGCTGGCTTCGGAAAATATTGAGTTGCGACGCTATCAGTTGGCGGTTCAGCTTGCGGGGATTTTCGATAACTACCTGGTGTACCGCAACGATATGTTGAGTTTCTGGAGCGGCGAGACTGAGTTTTGCAAAGAGCCCTATTGGCGTGAGCATCCGTGGCAAATGAAGCTTTGGCAGGCAATGTTTTCGGGCGAAGATCAACTTTTTGCTAAAGCGTTGCGTCAGTTTGTCGAGTCGCCATCCGATCTGTCTGATCTAAATCTACCTAAAGAGATTCATCTTTTTGGTTTTCCGACGCTGGCTCCGGTGATGTTGCAGTTTTATCAGGCTTTGGCTAATAGTGGTCAGGTGGCGGTGAATCTTTACTACCTTTCGCCTTGTCGTGACTATTGGGCGGATACGGTGACTGAGAAGACGGTTTTGATGAAGGAGATTCAAGGCGATTCGGATTACTGGGAGACGGGGAATCCACTGTTGGCATCGATGGGTGCCTTGGGTCGGGAGTTTCTTGCAAATATCATTGAGATCGCGGGGGACTATTATGACGGTGATTTTGATGAGGTGAATAGTTTTGCGACGGGTTTGCTTGGTCGCATTCAGCGTGATGTGGTGGAGTTTGTGAAACCTGAGGAGGAAGAGCTTCAGGTTTACAATGAGGCGGATAGTTCGCTGATTGTAAATGGTTGCCATAGTCCGATGCGGGAAGTGGAGGTGCTTTATGATCATATTTTGGATTTTCTGAAGAGTGATGATGAGTTGCAACCGCGCGATATTCTGGTGATGGCGCCAAATATTGCGGAATATGCGCCGTATATTCGTTCGGTTTTTGAGAATCCTGAGACGGATAAGAAACGTATTCCGTTTACGATTGCGGATGGTTCGCTGATTGAAGAGAGTAATGTGGTGCGAATCTTCTTTAACCTGTTGAATATGGTTAATTCTCGTTTTAGTTCTCGGGAGATTATTGAGTTGCTTGAAAATGAGATTGTGTACAAACGGTTTGGTTTTAAGGAAGATCAATTGGCGTTGGTGAGAGAGTTGATTACGCGCTCTCGAATTTGCTGGGGCGTGGATGGAAAGTTTCGCAATGAGTTGACTGGCGAGGCGTTTGAAGAGAATTCGTGGCGTTTTGGTTTCGATCGTCTTCTGATGGGTTATGCGATGCCGGAGAGTGAATGTGCGTCGGGGGATGTGTTTTCCTGCGATGTGGAGGGTTCGGATGCGATTGTGGTCGGAAAGCTGATTGGTTTTGTGGAGTCTCTGATTAATCTGGTAGAAGGTCTGAATGATAATGCGTTGCGTTCGGCTGAAAATTGGGTGGAGTTTTTGAATTCGTTGCTTGAGGATTTCTTTGTTCAGAATAATGATACGGCGACGGAGATTTTGGAGATTCGTAAGAGTTTTTCTCAGTTGCCGGAGACGATTGCAAAGGCGAGTTGTTCGCGTAATGTGCCGTTGGAGGTTTTGGTTTCTTGGTTGAATTCGGCGATGCAGGATGAAACCGCCGGCTTTGGTTTTCTACAGCGCGGTATCACTTTTTGTAAGCTTTTACCGATGCGAAGTATTCCGTCAAAGGTGATTTGTGTATTGGGTTTGAATGACGGCGAGTTTCCGCGTCAGGATCGACGACTAAGTTTTGATTTGATGAAGGAGTCGTCAAAACCGGGCGATCGTTCGATTCGTAAAGATGACCGTTATCTGTTTTTGGAGGCGTTGCTTTCGGCTCGAACGAATCTTTATCTCAGTTATATCGGGCGAAGTCTCAAAGATAATGAGGAGATTCCGCCGTCGGTTTTGGTGACGGAACTTTTGGACTATATCGATTCGCGTTATGAAGGAAAGGTTTCCGAAAAGGTGGTCAAGGAGCATTTTCTTCAGGCTTTTGATGCAAACTATTTCAAAGCCGACTCCGGTTACTTTAGTTATTCAAAAGAGAATCTGAACGCGTCGAAAAAGTTAATGCGACGCGAGGCGCAGGAGATTGCACCATTTTATTCCGATTCTGCTTCTACAACTGAGCAGACGACGCAAACGATTGAACTTGATAGCTTGATTCGGTTCTTTAAGAATCCAGCTGAGTTTTACCTGCGCAATCATCTGCGTGTTAACCTTAATTTTTA
>DDLT01000104.1 GCA_002340265.1 Lentisphaeria bacterium UBA2565
CCCCGTTTACAAGTTAATCTGATGTGAGCCCGCGATCCAATCGGAAACCAGCACATGGGCAGCGGTAAACCTCAAAAAAACCTCAGCTCTAAGCTTGAGCCCGCAATATGGTCACCTGACGCTGGTCAGCTGATACCTTGTTTTGACAGGCGTCAATTAGTCATAACATGGACGCTCAATATCAAAGAAGTACACTAGAAGTATTTAACAGTTATTCGCCAAAGACGAAGTGAACACTGGTGAATATTCACCGAGACGAAAATATATTCTTTCAAATATCGTGGACTTGGAGTGATGTCTTTCGAATAAATGAAAACCTCATTCAGCAACTGTCCGCCATGTTTACTTGCCTAGATGGTAAAGATGGCGAGCTTAGTAACCAAGCTCTAGCGAGGTGAATATAGCGTCATATGATGAGCTTTTAGACCAATCAGAATGTCTAATTCTTATATTCACCTCTGGAAATTATACTAAATGTGCATAGGATTGTGCCTATCATATGAACTAGAAAAACACCTACATTTTCCCTTTTTTAAGGGGACTTTTGATTCACGACTGATTCTTTAGTCTTTGCTATTAACATCTGCGATAAAAGCGACAGATCTAGCTTTACAGAGAGATATTCTTTAGGCTGTAACCCACCTTGGGACCTCCCTGCATGGTTTTTATCTGCACAAAATCTCTCAATTTAGTCCTATACATGACGCTGTAACTTTTGACCCACTCCATCACGGCCGTATCTCCATACCCCTGAGTTGCTAATCCAGTGATGACCTTCTCAGTTACCAGATTAACCTTGATCCAACTCGAGTTTAGCTCTGCTGGATTAGCCCTGTATCCGGGGGGCCATGATGCCAAGTTTAGCCGTGCTCTGTGAGGCCCATACGTAGCAAAGTCATGGTTGAAGGAGCTGGATGCTGTTATCTGGTAGTCTTTAATTAGCTGGCTTTCCATACCCAAAGACCCGTCACAACTATCTTCAATTGCATCAACAAAACATTAAGTTAACTTGTCGTGCCGTCAAATGCACTAAGAAACCGGTTTTTTTCTTCAATGTTGTTATTATCATTATGTAGTGCGAACGAACTTGAATAGGAAATGACTTAAAAGAAAAACAAATTAAATCTGCCTTGAATTAATTAGTACGATCCGTATCACCCCACCCAGCGATGTATACAAATATATTCCACAAAGAATGACTCATAAATAGATTTCAGGATAAAAAGTAGCGATATTAAAACATGACGTTTCGGCGACGACATATGTCACCATTATCAAATGTAAATTATTGTTACTCCAGTAAAGTTACTGAACTTACAATTAATAATTTACATTTGATAAATGTGACATGTCGTCGCCGAAACGTCGTGTCAGTTTAATATCGCTCAGGCTCGTTATCCTGAAATGTTTTTCCAAATCCTTCGTTATCAGATTATCACTGAGATATTTATTTTCGCCAACGCTCAGATACAGTAGAATCGATTAAACGAATTACAGGTGTACATGCTGGAAATCAACAAGCAGAGAATAGTGCTTTTAAGCCGTTAGCGATGTGTTTTAAAAATACTCATTACAAGGATAATTATACAGATCATATTAAATTTCATACCTTTGCAGGCATCGGGGAGGGACTTTGATAAACCGCGGCAGAAAAAGACGCACAGAAACCAGATTAAAGATTGAAACAAGATTAATTCGCGGCTCCTCATCACCTGCGAACAGTGTAGGAGTAGTTTAGAGATTTTTGTGCCTCGAAGATATCTTACTCTTATTTAGTTCAGTTAAATCTACGCGATTTTCCCATCAACAGGAAAACCAAGAGATATTAAAATTTAAGTGAGCTTAGCAAATAATTGGACGTGGCATCGTCTTAGTTTGTATAAAGTTGTCAAACTGTTAAATTTTCAGTCAATACAAGCACCAGCAAGCTGCCCTTAGATGAAAGATTTTAAAATATGGGGTTGATAGCGCAATTTTAACCGATGTTTGCCTTTTGGAAAGAAAAATCGAGCCCTGAATTATTGTTTTAAGTTGCCACTTGTACCAACAGCAAAGGTATAAATGCCATTCTCTTTGCCAAGATACAAGAGCAATAATTTGAATATTCAATACCACCGGGACGATGCTTTGGATGAGATACTAACAAAGTAGAACACATTATTGCTTTTTTAAAAAAAACTATGCATTGTTACTGCTATTTGTTTAGCATAACAAAAGTAGCTTACCGTCATTCTTAACGTCGTTTTAGCTGTCTACATTATTGAGGTCAGCACACAGAATAAAACTCACAAACGTGTTTGATTCCCAGAGTTTCAATTGACTGAGCTGGGTTTAAACCAGTTATCATGAAAATGACAACTCTGTTTTGAAAAGTCGCCCAATGTGTTTTACTCATGATAAATAAATAATGCATTTATGAAAAAAACAATTTTTTGAGGATTAACAAAACTGATTACGAAAGAGACGTTCCACGCTAATAAATTTTCATGTTGTATAGAAGATTTATTTTTCATGCAGGTAAATTATGAAATGATTCGGACCTAGATGAGGTCGCCATTATAAAAGGCATTTCACAGAAAGACGAAACATGATAATTGTTTAGAGAGGAAATCTTCGCTTTTCCTTTGCTGCCACTTGCACAAACTTACCGTGAATATTATATTTTGTAATTCAGTATACTTATCATATCATTCCGTATTAATTAGTAAATATCAAGGCGAACCTCCAGACAAAACCAAAAGTTCGGCTTTTTTTTCTTTAACCACGACTTTTTTTGTGAACTATTGTTTAAAAATTTGAGGAATTTTAAATTTTTGTGAACTGGGAACGTTTGAAATGCCACGCGATCGAGGCAGGAGTGAATAATGGCACGAACAATTCTTGCAAAATAGAGAACTTTCAATACGAGCACGCCAGTAAAGAAAAACCGAAGCTTAGACTGATTTGATTTGTGCACAATTTGTTATCTATCCGTGGATTATTTCTCTAGCAACACCTATTCTTAAAGGGAATAAGTTTTGTTTATTTATTTATTTTTTTTGCCGTTTGAAAAATACACCTGCCCGACACCATTCTCGATTCAAATTTTAAATGATGTGAGAGATTTATAAATAATTCTCGGGCTTTTCGTAGATCTTGACAAATATAACGAAGTTTGTAGTTGTACTAGGTGTCTGTCATCTATAAATAGCTAGTTCCGCGACCACTGGAAATTATGCGAGTGAAACAAAAAACTGTGGTGGCCATTTTGACAAACTAAGCCATTCGTGGGCGACAGAACGAAAACGTAGGTTTTGACTTTACGTTTAAAATCATTTATTTATGTCTTTCTTCCTACTGCAGTCAATAATAACCTTGAAATGACTTAAGGGTTGCACTGACTGGGTTTGTTTGCTTATAATCCAATTGGCCGAGATATTGAGAATCCTGACAGAGGACCAACTGACCAACTTGTTTTGTTTCAATAAATAAACCCCTATTG
>DDLT01000185.1 GCA_002340265.1 Lentisphaeria bacterium UBA2565
AACTCTAAATCAGCTCAAGAACTTAAGCGTTCAAAATTCGGTTATGTGTATCTTGGTGGATGTGATGTGAACTCTCCAGAGCACAGTGACAATATCACTTATACGCTTTTCCGTTACATAGGTGTTGGTGCATTGGGTGCTACACGTTCTGTTACTGGACTTGGTGGTGATGATGATACCGATGGTGTAGCTGGCTATGCACGTTTGTACTTTGGTCAGTCTCAGGGTGAGGCACACTGGCGTATGCTTTCAGATTATGCTGATGGTATGAAAAAAGTTGGTGCTAGTAACTTCCTTATGAATCTTTGGGGTGACCCATCTCTTGTGATTATGCCAAAAACAGAAATTTCACCAATCATCCTTTCTCCAAACATGCGTGTGCTTAAATTCCGCCACCAGTACATGTCTAAGAAAGCGTCTGGTTACAATTTCGTTCTACAGAATACAACAGATGAAGAACAGAGCTACAAAGTGGAGTATGGCGCTGAATTGAAGGCAGGAGATAGTTCATTCACTCTGGCGGCAAACGAGGTTAAAAATCTGCCAATCTTTTTCAAAAATGCTGATAAAATTCCTGTCGGCAATCTAAAGTCACAGTTCAGTGTAACTTCGGGTGACAAGGTGGTCTCACGTAATCTTGAACTTGAAGTATTTGCTCGCAACATAATGCTGAATCAGAGCTTTAACACTCCGGATGAACGTAAAATCATCTCTTACGGTGCGAAAGGTGATAAATTGGCTGAACTTAGAGCTATTGATGCAAAAAATACCGAAGAGACTTTCGTTCGTATGCATAAAGGAGCTCGTGCTGACCTTGCGAAGACTAAGGTGGTGACTGGTGAAAATAACTGTACTATCGCGACAAAAATCAAGCTTGATAAGCAGCCTAAACCTACAGCTGAATTGAGATTTATGGAGTTTGGTAAAACTCACAATAACTTCATGCTAAAATCTATTGAAGGTAAATTGATCTGTGTCTACACAACTCTAGCTGCAAGCGAAGGCGCCGAACCTACTACTGCAACTATCGAGACTGAATTGCCTGAAATCGGTAAATGGCACCAGATCATTGCTATTGCTGATCGTGATGAGCAGTTGATGACTCTTTATGTAAACGACAAAAAGCTTACTGCTCCATTTGCGACTAAGCCGGGCGAAGGTATGCAGTTCCAGCGTATGCGTTTTGGTTACGGAAAGAATAAACAGGATGTCTTAATTGACGAACTTTCTGTGTATGACTATGCGTTGAATGACTCTGAAATTGCTCAAACTAAGAGCGGAAAAATTCTACAGCAGACTTTCCCACGTAATGGTGATAAGGCAAATCCAAATGGTGCGAATCTGAGTTGGAAATATCCAGTTGAAGGTAAAACTACATTTGTGGTGGCTGTTTCTGCTGATTCATCGTTCAAAAATGCCAAAGTTGTTGAAACAACTGAAAAGTCTCTTCTTGTACAGGATCTGAAAGACAAGTCAACGTATTACTGGAAGGTCGGTCTGAAAGAAAACGGAGAGACTGTTTATCCGTGGACTGTGTTCAACACCTTCACAACTGATAGCGAACTGAAAGATTATAAGATTAATATCACTACGAAAAAACTTCGTAAGGCAAAAGTAGGCGATAACACTTATCGTGATAAACTTAAGAAAATTGCCCGTCTTGATTCTGAAGGTCTTGATAAGAAGGAGTTCAAATCTATCGAGCTTATCTTTAACAAGATCTCAGGAGATGATTGGTTGCGCTGTCACCCGGATGGAAGTTTGACAACCAACTTCGGTGCTCCGAAAGCCGGGGAATATGAGTTTGAGTTCTCCGTAGCCACTCGTTACGGAAAGCCAATCATCTTCAAAACAACTGTAACTGCTGAATAAACTGATCAGCAAATTATAAAAATATAAGCTCCGCTGAATTCATTTAGCGGAGCTTTTTTAATTATTTTTGAAATTAAGTGTATAGAATGACATAAAACTGGAGTTTTCTTATATGAAGATTATCAATAAATAACTCGGGGGACAAAATGAACAAATTCACTAAAATCATCATCAGCCTACTACTTGTCTTTATTTGTGCAGACTCATTTGCGAAGGGGAAAAGCAAAGGAAAAAACAATAACAACGGGGCAGGAAAACAGTTTGACGGTCGTATTAAAGGTCTTCAAAAGCAGATAAAGCAAACCGAAAAAGACATTGCGTCAAATCAAAAGAAAATTGACGCCGCATCAGGGAAAAGCACCAGTCATGCGTTTAATGGGACAGAAAGCCTAGAACGTCGCAAAGCAAGCCTTCAGAAAATTCTGGAAAGATATAAGAAGCGTTTAGAAGATGCGGAAGAGGATAAAAAGAAAGCAGTTGAAAGAAATAAAAAAAGCAACAATAACAAAAAGAAAAAATAGGGGTAACGATGTCATTTTCTAAGCTGCTGAAACATTCGCTATTACTTACACTTTGTATTTTTGCATTCGCCGATATTCAGGCGCAGGATTCTAAAAAATCGGATGCAGGACAGTATGTTCCAGAAGAAGGATCAGCTGAACTGGGCAAAAAGAAGCGTAAGAAAAAAGGAAAAGCTAAAGTTGACCCCAATCTACCGTTTGTTCTTATTATCGGAGACTCTATCGCTATTGGATATACTGGTAAAGTTGCACAAAGCCTGAAAGGTAAGGCAAATGTAATCCACAACCCGGGCAATGCACAGGGCACAAGCTTTGGACTGACTAAACTTAAAAGCTGGATCGGTGACAGAAAGTGGGATGTGATTCACTTCAACTGGGGACTTCATGATCTTAAGCGTGTGAAAGTAGCAGGCACCTCGCAAAACTCTACAGATCCAAATGATCCGTATCAGGCGACGGTTGAACAGTACAGCGAAAATATGAAAAAACTTGTTGCAACTTTAAAGAACACAGGTTCTAAACTAATTTTTGCGACTACAACCCCCTACCCGACTGTAAACAATCCATATCGTGATGAGAAAGATGCGGCGATTTACAATGCAGCTGCATTAAAAATTATGGAGGAAAACAGTATTGAAGTCAATGATCTTCATGGAGTGGTAAAGGATCGACTTGAAGAGTTGCAGAAACCTAAGAATGTCCACTTCAAAGGAAGTGGTTCAGCGGCTTTGGCTAAAAAAGTGAGTGAAGCAATCGAAGCGGCACTGCAAAAATAGTTCATAATTCCAGATAGTTTATAAGGCTTCCGTTCACACGAATGGGAGCCTTTTCGCTTTACAAAAGCCTTACATTTCTCAGTTTCGAATTTAATATTAAAGTTTTTCAAAATCTCGTGTTAAGAATCATCTGATGATGATGTATAGATTTATAGCTAAAAGATCCCTAAAACAATGGATTTTTTTTTAGTACTTTTGCAGTTTCAAATGTAAAACGAAGTTTTAGTAATTACATTAAACTTCTTTAAGATATCGACTTTAGAAAAATAATAAGGAGAAAGAAATGATTAAGAAGACATTGGTCAGCTGTATAGCCGTTGCGCTTTTGACTTTGCCGGATGCTACAGCCCAGCAAAAAAAGAAGAAAGGAAAAAAGAATAAGAAGGCAAAAACGTCTCAAGTTCAGGCGTCTTCAGGAATTGCCGGACTTTCCTCATTTAATCCATCAGCATTTAAAGAAGCGGTGACCTACCTTTCACGCCGCTACCGCTCTAAATACCCTAACGCTGCGACTTATCTTAAGAAAATTGCAGAAATTGAGAAACAGTTTCCTGGTCTGAAATCACGTCTTGAAAAAGGTGGATCAGCTGAAGATAAAGCCGCATTCAAGGCTATTACCGAGCTACAGAAAAAGGCTCTGGTGACAGAGAACCCACAATTTAACTTCAACGAAGTTCTATTCATTAAAAGAAAACCTTATACAGGTAAATATAAGCTTGGTTTCCCAAATAACTGGATGGGTAACAACGTCTACCGTCCGGGTGGTTTTGACAACGAAGTTGTAAAACTGAATCTAACAAAACAAAATGCCAAGTTTGAGACCGTCTACCGCCCGAAAAAAGCGGCATGGGTTGGTGATATCGATATCAGCTGGGATATGGATAAAATGATGTTCTCATCACAAAGTTTGGAGAACAACACCTGGCAGATTATCGAAACTGATATTGATGGTAAAAATGTACGTCAGTTGACACCTAACGACGGTGCGGATGTGGATAACTACGATCCAGTGTACCTTCCAGACGGGCGTATCATCTACTCTTCAACAGCCTGCTATAATGCTGTGCCATGTGTTAATGGTAAAGTGTATGTGGCAAACTTCCACCTTATGAATCCGGACGGTTCCAACAATCGCCGTATCACTTATGATCAGGACAACGACTGGTATCCGGTTGTAAAAAATGATGGTATGGTGATGTATGTTCGTTGGGAATACACCGACTCGGCTCACTACTTCTCACGTATTCTATTGCAGATGAACCCTGACGGAAGTGGTCAGCGTTCAATGTACGGCAGTAACTCTTACTGGCCGACTGCAATGTTCTACACGCGCCCAATCCCTGGAAGCAACTCAAAATTTATTGCTGTAGTTTCCGGTCACCATGGTGTACGTCGTGAAGGAGAACTGGTTCTTTTCGACACAAACAAAGGTACAAAAGAAACTGAAGGTATCGTACAACGTGTCGGCGGCAAAGAGAAAGAGGTAAAAGGTGAAGTGCTTGACCAATACGCACAGAAAATCTGGCCTCGTTATGCTCACCCTTACCCAATCTCCGACAAATTCTACCTTACTGCCGGACTAATGAACTCCGGTCAGAAATATCACGGTATTTACCTTGTTGACACTTTTGGTAATATCGTGGAAATCGCAAAAGAGGACGGTTACTCTCTACTTGAGCCAATGCCTCTGATGAAGCGTAAACGTCCACCTGTAATTCCTGACCGTGTAGATCCTTCTAAGAAAGAGGGTACAATCTATGTTGCTGATATCTACCAAGGTCCTGGTCTTCGCGGTGTTCCACGCGGTGAAGTGAAAAAAGTCCGTATCTTCGAATACGAATATGCTTATCGTAATACTGGTGGTCACTACAAAATCGGTATGGAAGGGTGCTGGGATGTTCGCCGAGTCCTTGGTGAAGTAGATGTTCACGAAGATGGTTCTTTCATGGTAAAAGTACCTGCAAACCGTCCACTAGCGATTCAACCGCTTGACAAAGACGGAAACGCGATGCAGCACATGCGTTCATGGCTGACTGTAATGCCGGGTGAAGTTTTAGCTTGTGTGGGTTGTCACGAAGACATCAACCATGCGGTTCCAACAAAACGTAATATCGCAAGTACCAAGCCGCCTCAAACTCTTAAAGGCTGGTACGGACCAAACCGCGGTTTCAGTTTCCTACGTGAAATTCAGCCAGTTCTTGACCGCAAATGTGTAGGTTGTCATGATGGTTCTGACAAAAAGCTTCCTGATTTCAAACGTCAGCCGAAAAGTAAATGGATCAAAATCAGTTCAGCGGGTGTCTCCTCTTTCGCTCCTTCATACATGAACCTACATCCATTTGTCCGTCGTAACGGTCCTGAGGGTGACTATACTCTACTAATGCCAAACGAATTCCATGTCAGCACAAGTCGTCTAACTCAGATGCTGAATAAGGGGCACCACAACGTAAAACTTACAGAAGAAGAGAAGAAACGTTTCAATATGTGGATTGACCTGAATGTACCATTCCACGGTACATGGACTGAAACGGGTAACGTTCGTGACGGATTTGTTGAACGTCGTATGGAACTTCGTAAGAAGTACGGAAATGTCGATGTGGATATTGAAACTATCGACGTAACCGACAGCAAGCCTGAAAAGTTCCAGGCTCCGAAAAAGGCTCCTGCACGCAAGAAACAAAATCTAAAAGTTGCCGGTTGGCCAATAGCGAATCCAAAAGCTGGAAAAACAATTTCTGTTGACCTCGGTGGAGGTGAGAAAATTGAGCTTGTTCAGGTCCCTGCCGGTAAGTTCGTAATGGGTTCTGAAAACGGAAATGCTGATGAATATCCGACATCTGTAGTGTCAATCGACAAACCATTCTACATGCAGACTAAAGAGATTACACTTGCTCAAATGCAGCAGTTTATCAAAGGTTACAAGAACGGTTACTACGACATGCATTACAAAGATCAGCTTCGCCCTGGTTACAATATGGATGCCAACAAGCAGTTTCCTGCAATCCGTGTAAGCTGGGAAATGGCAATGAACTTCTGTAAATGGTTAAGCAAGAAAACAGGCAAAAAAGTGACTCTGCCTACTGAAGCTCAATGGGAATGGGCTGCCCGTGCAGGAAGCGACAACGACTTCTTCTACGGTGACATCAATACTGACTTCAGCAAAGTTGCAAACCTTGCCGATGCGCAGCTGATTAAGTACGCTGTAAAAGGTGTTGATCCTAAACCATTCAAGAATCCAAACAAATGGTGGGATTATGAGCCTAAAGACAAACGCTTTGATGACGGCACATTCCACCTTGCGAAAGTAGGTTCGTATAAACCAAATGCATTTGGTCTTTATGATATGATTGGTAACGTTGCTGAGTGGACACGTGACACTTACAAACCTTACCCATACTCTCCTTCTAAAGTTGAGCCGAAAGGTAAGAAAGTGCTTCGTGGTGGATCTTGGTACGACCGTCCGATTCTTGCACGTTCTTCTTACAGAATCGAGTATCCTTACTGGATGCGAGTCTTCAACAGCGGATTCCGTGTAATTATCGAAGATTAAACCATCTTAAAGATTGTCTCAACGGGTGCAGAAATGCACCCGTTTTTTTTTGCTCATATTTTGTATTGATAATTGGCGTAGTTATCAATATTTTGAATAGCAGTTTATTCATAAAATCAATAGGAAAAATCATGCTCGAAAATTCATCTCCAGATACTCAAAAGTTTAGTTTTGATCCAGAACAGCTCAGAAAGATCTATAAGATGAGCGAAACCTTCAACCCGCAAGAGGAAGACCTTCCACTTCATAGTGAAATTGTCAGTCTTGATTTTCGTTATGATATAGAAGATGTAGTAAGTCAGGGTGGAGAAAAAGATATATTTAGAGCAAAGGACGTCCAAACCAACCGGTACATTGCCCTCGCTAAACTTCGTAAAAATTGTGTCAAAAGCCGCAGTAAACGGGAAGAGTTCCTACGTGAAGCCAGGCTTACTGCCGCCCTTCAGCATCCCAATATTATGCCCGTTTATGACCTAGGTTTTGACGAAAACCATGAGCCTTTCTTCACAATGCGCCTTATGAAAGGCACTTCGCTGGATGACCTAATAGAAAACAAAGAGGCAGAGCTACCGGAGCTTTTAACCATTTTTATAAAAATTTGTGATGCGATTTCCTACGCGCATTCGAAAGGAATTGTTCATCTTGACTTAAAACCGGAAAACATTCTACTAGGTAAGTTTGGTGAAGTTCTTGTCGCGGATTGGGGGATTTCTAAAATTGCTAATGAAAGAGTTAAGACCAACACTGTAAGAGGAATCGACATCGACTCCGCACTTCTCAATAGTATTACAGCAACCGGGGTTGTAAAAGGCACTCCCGGATATCTTGCTCCGGAACAGATGGATACAAAATTTGGACGTAAAAATGAAAAAACCGACATCTTTTCACTTGGAGCCATTCTCTTCAAAATTCTAACCGGAAAAAAAGCGATTCGTGCGCAAACGCTTAATAACTATAAAAAGCAACTTTTGGAAGGCGTAATTCCTCCTTCAAAACAGTTTCCTAAACTCCACCTTGATAAAAGTCTGGAAGCAGTTTGCATGAAGGCAATGGCTTTAAACCCCAACAGCCGCTACAGTGATGTAAGGCAAATTATTGCCGACATTCAGGCTTTTCAAAACGGCTACATGACTACAGCTGAGAGTGGTAACACATTCAAACAATCTCTTTTGTTTATTAAAAGAAACAAGGTTGTCGTAACAATAGCAGCTCTCATACTCTCTTCTGTTATAACAGTTATGCAGCAACGTATCGAATCGCTAGAAAGTGCAGCAAAACTTCTTGCTCAAAAAGAGAAATTTAGTGAAGAGGTTGAGTCAAGAAAAAGTTATTTCAGTTTAACGATGAAGAAAAATCTAATAAGCCTTTCTAATTCAGTTACACTCAAACACCTTTCTGATACCAAAGAGATGTATGAATTTCTGAAAAAAGAAAACCCTGACTCTGATGCAATCAAAATAGTCAATTTCAAAATACTTTTTATAGAGCAACAGTTTTCCAAAGCTCTTAATTCAATTTCAAGAGAAGGTTTGAAAGAAGAAGAGCAACTCTACTATCAACTTGCAGAAAAATATAAGGATCGCCTTAGCCCTTCAGGGAAACTGCCGATAAAAGAGGTCATAAACCTGATGAATGAGCTAAAGGAGTCAGGAATTACTGGAAGTGCCGGCATTGCTAGGCTGGTCGGAACCTTTGCCTTTATTCGAACTAACAGGAATAATGTTGCTGAAATGCTGATTACAGAACTAATTAACCTATATGGAGTAGCAACAGGAAACTTAAATATAACGGTAGACAAAAGAGGTGATTCGTACCTTAGGGTAGAACTCAACAATAGGAGAATAACCTCCATAAAAGGAATACAATTCCTGCCAATTACCGATCTCAATATTCGTAGAACCAATATTAAAGGTGTAAAAGTAGCCTCGGCAATGCCACTACGAAAACTGGTAATCGGCAAAAAGGTTACTGATTTAAGACCGTTGGGAGGCTGCAAAACACTAAAAACATTAGTAATCGAATCATCAGGAACTAATCGTCCATATCTTGATGAGCTAAGGGATATGGGCGTTGAAGTAATTGTCGAATAAATGGAGATTTTTAAAATATGATTAATGATAAACGATATTCTGATATGATTTATAAGCGCTGCGGTAAAAGCGGAGTTAAGCTACCTGCTGTATCACTTGGACTCTGGCATAACTTCGGAACCGAAAGTGACTCACAAAATCGTAGAGATTTACTGACAACCGCATTCAATAACGGAATTACACACTTCGATTTGGCAAACAACTATGGTCCAGTACCCGGTTCAGCCGAAGAGAATTTTGGAAAAGTCCTTCACAGTGACCTAAAAGGATATCGAGACGAATTGATTATCTCCACCAAAGCTGGATATCTCATGTGGGATGGACCTTACGGCGAGTGGGGATCAAGAAAATATTTGACGACAAGTTTGGATCAAAGTCTGAAACGGATGAACCTCGATTACGTTGATATCTTCTACTCTCACCGATTCGATCCGGAAACTCCACTCGAAGAAACAATGGGAGCATTGGCATCTGCTGTCAGACAAGGCAAAGCGCTTTATGTCGGCATTTCAAACTACGATGCAGAACAGACAAGACGCGCATCAGAAATTATGAAAGCTGAAGGAGTTCCACTTTTGATTCATCAGGCACGTTATCACATGCTGAACCGTACGATTGAAGAAGAACTCCTGCCAACTGCAAAAGACGAAGGCATGGGCGTAATCTGTTTCTGTCCCCTTGCCCAAGGCTTACTGACTTCAAAATACCTGAACAGTATTCCGAAAGATTCGAGAGCCGCAGGAAAAAGCGTTTTCTTGAAACCCGAACAGATTACCCAAGAGCTTGTCACCTCACTCAATCAGCTAAATCAAATTGCCTCACAGCGTGGACAAACGCTGGCTCAAATGGCACTTTCATGGGTTTTAAGAAACGAAGAAGTGACATCTGTTCTCATCGGAGCAAGTCGTCCGGAACAGATTATTGAAAACGTCAAAGCCGCCGACAAATCACAATTTGGCCTAGAAGAGCTAATAGAGATCAATAAAATTCTGGATCAGATGCCGTTTATACGATAAGAAGACAAAAGTCTGACTATTTTCGGTCAGGCTTTTTCTGTATCCGATTTCAGAAAGCGTGCACTTGCCGAAATAATTGTTCCCAGAGGAACAACAGACGTGAATGGTAACGAAGGTCCAGACGCCAAGAAGAGAAAACTTGGATACATTGAAAACGGCCACAAGAATGAAATGGTAAGATTAAAAGAGTTC
>DDLT01000158.1 GCA_002340265.1 Lentisphaeria bacterium UBA2565
GTAGACAGAGTGAGAAACCGTAGGTTTTGGATAATCAATATGAATGATTTCAGCGGCATCGGATTTACATGCCAAAGTGTCGCCGTTATGCGTATTTTTGAGTTTGGCAATCGCAACAATACAGCCTGGGCCGGCTTTGTTAATAGATTCTGATGTTTTTCCGTTGGTGAAAACCATTGAACCGATGCGTTCTTTTTCGCCTGTTGAAATGTTATAAACTTCCGAATCGGTCGTCAACATTCCTGAGTAGATACGAATATAAGTCAATTGACCGATATAAGGGTCGTTGATAGATTTAAACGCACGTGCCACGAATGGTCCGTCAGAGGAGTAGTCAAAATCGCTGCCATCTACATGGTCTGGGAAACGACCATTCCAAGGACGAGGCATCAAATTAATCACGCCGTTCATAAATTCGTCCACACCGACATCCTCAGTCGCACTTACGGCAAAAACTGGAATTAGAGAAGTGTCATTGATTGACTGATGCAAACCTTCGGAAATTTCCTCTTCGGTCAACGTTTCTCCGGAAAGGTAACGATCCATCAGCTCTTCGTCATGTTCGGCAATCGTATCCATCACGACTTCTTTGTATTTCGCAACCTGATCTTTCAACTCTTCAGGCACGTCATCAGAACGTAAAATATGAACAACAGATTTAAACTCACCGCCCTTTCCTATTGGAAGCGTCATCGGAATACAGCGTGTTTCACCGTAGTTTTTCTGAAGTGCCGCAAGAACTTCAAAAAAGTCGGCATTATTCTTGTCCAGACCATTAATTACAAAAGCGCGGGCATTACTTTTTGTGTGTTTCCAGGAACGGACTGTTCCCGTTTCGATACCGTGTGACGCGTCAACCACATAAACGGTCGCATCGGCTGTACTCATTGCAGAGATTTTGTCCCCCTGAAAGTCGGCAAAACCGGGAGTATCGATAAAATGAAAGAGGTTGTTGTTCCACTCACAGTAAAGCGGAGTAGCGAAGACACTACTTTGTCGATCCTTTTCTTCGGCTCTAAAATCCGAAACGCTCGTTCCATCTGCCACGCTGCCCAGTCGATTTGTCACTCCGGTCTTAAATAGCATCAAATCGCTTAGAGCCGTTTTGCCACAGCCAGCGTGGCCGACTAAGCAGAAGTTGCGAATTCTGTCATCTGAGTAATTCTGCATGATTTCACCTCGTTGTTTTGTTTCTGTTTTACCGTTCAAAAAGTGACTCTTTTCCGTTCATTGCAGAGTCCTTTTAAAATTCGGTACATCTAGTATAAACAAATTGTGCAGTATGTGAAAGGTAAATTATCACTTTTTACAAAAAAACTCTTTTTAGCCTCATTTCATGTAAAATATTCATCCATTTAAACAAACTATTCTGATTGCAATTCTAACAAACAATTATATGTTGTGAGCATATACAAACCGTGACTTTTTATGGGGAGAACAACTATGACTGAACGGGAAGCATTTTTTATTTTAAACATGATTTCAGGAATCGGACCAATCACCGTCAAAAAGCTGTTAACAAAATTCAAAACCGCCGACAAGATTCTTCAAGCCGACTATAAGAGTCTGAAAAGTGTCAGTGGAATCGGCCATAAAGTCGCCGAATCTATTATCAACAGACAAACTGTTCGTGATTGGCAGGAAGAGTGGGAAGAGTGCGAACGTTCCGGAATCGAAATCATCACACAGTGTGATTCAAATTATCCGCCACAACTTCTTGATATTTATGATCCGCCTCTAGTTCTTTATGTGAAAGGCAATAGTGAAATTCTAACCGGGAACCTAATCGCCTTTGTTGGTTCACGTCGCACCAGTTTCTACGGCGTCTCCGTAACTGAATCTTTCGCACGAAGCGCAGTTGTTGCAGATTGGACTGTAGTTTCGGGTCTGGCAAAAGGAATCGATACAGCCGCTCACAAAACCGTAGTAGAGTCTAATGGGAAAACAGTTGCTGTCATTGGTAGTGGTTTGGGACATCTATATCCACAGGAAAACCTTTCATTGGCTCGACAAATTTGCAAAGATGGTGCGGTCATATCCGAATTCCCGTTAAAGTTTCCGCCAGATCGACGCTCTTTTCCGATGCGAAACCGAATCATTGCCGGACTCAGCCGAGGCACATTAGTAATAGAAGGCGGTATCAAAAGCGGTTCCATGATTACCGCCATGCAATCCATCGAACAAGGCAAACCCGTTTTTGCCGTCCCCGGCCAAATCACCAATCCACAAACCCGCGGTTGTCACAAACTTATCAACAATGGAGCCAAACTTGTGGAAAGCTTTTATGATATTACGGAAGAGTTCACCTCACAGCTGAGCTTAAATCTAGAGTTCTCCGAAACAAAAAAACCGGAGCAAGAAGTTGAAATCCCATTAAATGAACTTGAAAAGAGTCTCGTTTCGACTATGAAAGAAAGGTCTGTCGCATTGACCGCCGACGAAATCAGTGAATATTCCGAAATTCCGATCGGTCAGGTGCTTAGCACGCTAATGGTATTAGAAATGAAAAGAGTTCTAGTGCAGGTGCCGGGAATGCGATACCTATTAAAAAATTAGGTCTGTTCAAAAAGCCCACGCAGTGTGGCGAAGTAATGGTAGCCTCGGGTGGAGAAAACTTGTTTTCGTAACCCGTGGATAAATAACAGCCCAAATTGTGAGTGCCCGCAGGGTACGACGTAAGAAAATTAAATGTCAATAGACAAAATATAGTGGAGATTTAAATGGGTAAAGCATTAATCATTGCCGAGAAACCGAGTGTGGCTTCGGACATTGCCAAAGTGTTGAAGGTAAAGAAATCCGGAGACTTTTTTGAGAACGATCAATATGTAATCAGTTCTGCAGTCGGTCACTTGGTTGGTTTGGCAATGCCTAAAGAGATTGACAAGAAGCTCGGTTTCTGGACTCTAAAAAGTCTTCCAATTATACCAGAAGAGTTTCCACTGAAAGCGATTACCGGTACAAAAACTAAGTTCACCGAACTGAAGAAACTTATGAAACGCAAAGACATCGATGGCGTGATTAATGCATGCGATGCCGGTCGCGAAGGTGAGCTGATCTTCACTTACATTTACGAACTTGCCGGCTGTAAAAAACCGACCAAACGTCTTTGGATGCAGTCGATGACCAAAGAGAGTATTCTTACTGCCTTTTCTAATCTTCGTGAAGGTGCTGAAATGCAGCCATTGCAGGACGCGGCACGTTCACGTTCTGAAGCTGACTGGCTAATCGGAATCAACGGAACCCGCGCCGTGACAAAACGTACCTGTGGAAAAGGTAACGTGGCGACTGTCGGACGTGTTCAAACTCCTACTCTTGCACTAGTTTGTGAACGCGAACAACTGATTCGAAACTTCAATCCGCGCACATACTATAAAATCGAAGCAGACTTCCAAATCACCGAAGGAAACTACGCCGGAAGTTATCAGCGTCCCGACTTTAAATCATCAGACGACAAAGACAACAAAATCGACCGCATTTTTGACAAAGAAGAGGCGGAACGTGTCTTTAACGAATTGGTCGCACTTGCAGGACAAAAAGCGACAGTTACCGAAAAAGCCAAACGCAGTAAAAGTGCATCGCCGCTACTTTACGATTTGACCACACTTCAGCGTGAAGCCAACCGCCGTTTCGGTTACTCTGCAACGCGTACGCTTCAACTTGCTCAATCACTTTACGAAAAACATAAAGTATTGACGTATCCGCGTACCGATTCACGTGCCCTTCCGGAAGACTACATCGGCACTTGTCACAACGTGCTTCAAAGTCTAAATGAAAACTACACTACGCTTGCAGGTAAAGTTCTGGATAATGGTTGGTTAAAACCAAACAAACGTATTTTCAACAATGCCAAAATCAGCGATCACTTTGCGATTATTCCTACAGGTCAGGTAAAAAAATCGTTAAATCAAGGTGAACAGAATATCTATGAAATGGTAACTAACCGTTTCATCTCTGTGTTCTACCCTTCTGCTGAATACGATGTAACAACTCGAATCTCTGAAATCGGCGGACACAAATTTAAAACCGAAGGTAAAGTTCTGGTAATTCCTGGCTGGCTGGAAGTTTACGGCAAAAACAACAGCGAAGACGCCACACTTCCGGCGCTTATGCCTGCCGACAACTCACTTGCCACACTTCTACAGACTCGTGCGGAAACGCTTATGACCAAACCGCCTGCCCGCTACAGTGAGGCATCACTCCTTTCAGCAATGGAAAACGCTGGTAAAATGGTGGATGATGACGAATTGGCGGAAGCGATGAAAGGTAAAGGTCTCGGAACTCCAGCAACCCGTGCCAACATCATCGAAAATCTTTGTGATCAGAAATACCTAATGCGTCAGGAACGTTCACTTGTTCCAACTATTAAAGCCGAGCAGTTGATTCAGTTCCTTCACGTCGTTGGAGCCGAATTCCTCGCTCAAGCCGAGCTAACTGGTGACTGGGAATTCAAACTTTCCGAAATGGAGAAAGGTAAAATTGCCCGTGAAGAGTTTATGAAAGGCATCAAAGAAGTCACATCTCAAACTATCGAAAAGATCAAAGGTTGGGAAGACAAAGGCGAAATTGTCGAAACACTGATTTCATCAACCGACAATCAGCCGATGCTTGAAAAGACCCGTCACTTCGAGTCGCAGGACGGCACGCTAAAAATTTACAAAAACATCGGTGGACGCAACATCACCATTCAAGATGCGAAAGACCTAATTACCAACCGAGAAATCGGACCACTACAAGGTTTTATCTCAAAGGCCGGAAAACCATACGAAGCCTCGCTTTATCTTGATGAAGCCAACAAAGTGAAGTTCAAATTCGCCGAACGTGAAGGTTCGGAACCAGATCCGGAAGATGCGAAAAAGCTAGAACTTTTGGAGAAAATCGAGTGGGCTGAACCGGAAAAACGCGGACGCCGTGTTTATGATGACGCCGCATTCTACAAATCGCTTAAAGATCAGTCAACTCAACGCGCGCTTTCACCTGCGCAGAAAAACGCGTTGAACAAGATTATCGAAAAATACTCAGAGCAGATTCCAAACTACGACGAAATTGCTACCGAGTACGGATTAGCCACTGAAGCCAGCAAAAGAGAGGCAAAGGCGAAAGTCCAAGCTATCTTCACCCGTCTGGAAGCCGTCACCGAATGGGCGGAACCGACAGGCAAAGGGCGCGCAAAAAAGGATGACAAAGCATTATTCGAATCATTCAAAGCCCAGTTTGAAAAGAAAGGTGCCCTTTCCGACAAACAGCTCGCGGCAGTAGAAAAACTAACAGAAAAATACTCTGTCTAGTTTTCTGACAGTCTAAATTGAAAAGATAAATTCAGCTGATAGCTTATTTCATCATAATGAAGGAGTTGAGCAATGATCGCATTACATCCAAAATTTATAGTCGATGAATCGCAGGAAAAGCAGTCGGTTGTTCTACCGTTTAAAGAGTGGTTAAAAGTACTCGAACAGATAGAACAACTTGAGGAGATTAGAGCCTATGACAAAGCTAAAGCTGATACAGAGGATGAGATTTTACCTTTCGATCAAGTCGTTTCCGAACTACATAAAGGTGAATTGCATCGATTTACAGGATTGAAATCCGTAAAAAAGCGGCAAAGACGTTACATAGAGTGCCGTCGAAAGACCGTGATAAAATCATAGCCAAAATACAAAACCTTTCTGAAAATCCTCATCCTCGCGGCTCAAAAAATCTTATCGGTCGTGACGGTTGGAGAATACGAGTCGGGAACTACAGAGTCATTTATGAAATTAATGACGGTAAACTGGTAATCCTTGTTCTCGACATAGGTCACCGAAAGGATATTTACAGGTAAAAATAATGACTCATCGCCGAAAGGTGATGAGTTTTTTTATTTCTGACAATGCGGCATATTTTTACGTAGTATATGGTTCTCTTCTGGCAGTTCGGGAAGGTAGTTATTTAAACAACCACGAATTCACGCTAATCAACACAAATCAATAGCCTGGCTTACTCACCTTAGCCTCAGGCAACGCCTGGGAATTTCGTTTTATGCACCAATTTACGTCCTGAAAGGGCAGCTTATAAATTTCACTATCGAAAAGCGAGGGGATAGGAGATAGAAGGTCGTTATTAGTTGGCAGTTATTAGCGATTAGGACGAGATGTTCGATTATCAAGTAGAGCGTGTCAGTCCCTAACCGCCCAATTTGCCTATTAAGTGCTCTGCCATCAAGTAAAAAAGGAATGGAGAGAGGAGATAGGTTAGGAGTTAGAGACAAGTGATATTCAAAGTTGAATGTTCTATGTTCGATGTTGAGTATTAAAAGTTCGATGTTCTTAATCGTTCTCCCCTGTTTATTCTTGAATAAGCTCCCCCGCCTATTAACTTGAGAAAGTTTAAAATGCTTTGGATCAATAAAACAGTGAGCCAAAGCTTCAAATATATAAATTTCATCCACTGGATAAACACTATGGCAAAACCAAATTTTGAAGCAGCTCTTTTTAAAGCGGCAGACAAGCTACGTAAGAACATTGATGCATCTGAATATAAAAATGTGGTACTCGGTCTAATCTTTCTAAAATTTATCTCTGACTCTTTTCAAGAACTTTATGAACGTTTGGATGCGGATGAATATTCTGATCCTGAGGATCGTGACGAGTACCTTGCTGAAAATATCTTTTTTGTCCCTCAAATAGCCCGTTGGGAAACACTGCAGGCGCAGGCCAAATTACCAACCATCGGTGTGGCTCTCGATAAGGCGATGGAGCAAATTGAGAAAGAAAATAGAGAACTTAAAAATGTACTACCGAAAGTATATGGAAAACCCAACCTTGATAAGGCATCACTTGGTGAGCTAATCGATCTAATTTCCGATATCGGTCTGAAAGATCAGCATAAAAATACCAAGGACCTGCTTGGACGTGTTTACGAATATTTTCTGGGTGAGTTTGCCAGTGCCGAGGGTAAGAAGGGTGGACAGTTCTATACCCCAAAATCCATTGTTCAATTGATGGTCGAGATGATCGAGCCGTATAAAGGGCGAGTATATGACCCTGCCTGTGGATCGGGTGGTATGTTTGTAATGAGTGAGAAGTTTGTTGAAGAGCATCAGGGAAATATTCAGGATATCACCATCTATGGTCAGGAATCCAATCAGACTACTTGGAAGCTGTCAAAGATGAATTTGGCCATCCGTGGAATCAATTCGCAGTTTGTGAAATGGAATACCGAAGGAACTTTTCTGAAAAATGCCTTACCTGACCTAAAAGCCGATTACATTCTTGCTAATCCACCATTTAACCAGTCTGAATGGGGACAGGATATTTTACAGGATGATGGACGGTGGAAATATGGGACACCACCTGCGGGCAATGCCAACTTTGGTTGGATGCAACACATGCTTTATCACCTAGCATCAAAGGGCGTAATGGCAACGGTTCTTGCCAATGGTAGTCTATCGTCCAACACTAAGGGCGAAGGAGACATTCGCAGAGCTTTAGTAGCTGCAGATTTAGTTGACTGTATTGTCGCACTGCCAAAGCAACTATTCTACAACACAGGAATTCCAGCCACTATTTGGATTTTACGTCGTGAACGCGATCAACGTAATGGAGAAACCCTCTTTATCGATGCCTCCGAGATGGGGCACATGAAAACTCGAGTCATTCGTGAATTCTCAGATGATGATATTAAAACAATTTTCGATGTGTATCATTCGTGGAGAAAGAATGAAGGCTACGAAGATGTGAAGGGCTTCTGCAAATCTGCCGACCTGAAAGAGATTGAAAAGCACAACTTCGTCCTCACTCCCGGTCGCTACGTCGGCATCCCTGAGGAAGAGGACGATGGCATTCCTTTTGAAGATAAAATGGCAGACTTAACTGCTACTCTGAAGTTTCAGATGGATCGCGAGAAAGAGTTGGATGACGAGATTAAAGTTCAACTGGCAAAGATCGGGTTTGAGCTATGAGTAAAATCGTAAAATCTATCGAGTATAAGCACTGGCTCACAGAGTTAAAAACGAAATTTCAGCAAGCACAGATTAAAGCTGCGGTGAAAGTAAACTCCACCCTTCTTGAGTTTTACTGGGAACTGGGATCTGATATTGTAGAGAAGCAAAAAGCGTCCACTTGGGGCTCTGGTTTTCTCAAGCAATTAAGTGCAGATTTAATGGCAGATTTTCCCGACGTGAAAGGGTTTTCAAAACGAAATTTGGAGCGTATTAGAAGGTGGGTTCTTTTTTATATTGATGAAAATCTAATTGCGACACAACCTGTGTCGCAATCTAAAATTGGGCAACAAGCTGTTGCCATTTTAGACAAAGCACCTCCTCACTCGGAACTCTTTCAGATTCCGTGGGGGCAGAATATTGTCATTGTGCAAAAATGTAAATCAGTAGAAGAAGCCTTCTTTTATGTAGATCACACGATTAAATACGGATGGAGTCGCTCAGTTCTGGCACTTCAAATAGAAAGCGACCTCTACAGTCGTGAGGGAAAAGCGGTAACCAACTTCAAAGAACAGCTCCCAGATATCGATTCCGATCTTGCTCAACAGGTTCTAAAAGATCCCTATAATTTTGAGTTCTTGACGCTGACCAAAGGATTTCGGGAACAAGAGTTAGAAAAAGGGTTACTGGAGCATACCGAAAAATTTCTTTTGGAACTTGGAGCGGGATTTGCCTTTGTAGGACGACAGTATAAACTGGAAGTCGCAGAAAAAGAGTTTTTTCTTGATCTACTTTTTTATCATTTAGAACTTCGCTGTTTTGTGGTGATCGATCTAAAAGTGGGCGAATTTAAACCAGAATATGCAGGCAAAATGAATTTCTATTGCAATGTGGTGAACGATCTATTACGAAAAGAGGGAGATGTCCCCACCATCGGAATGATTCTCTGTCAGGAGAAAGATAAAATTTTTGTTGAGTACGCACTGAAAAGTGTAAACACTCCCATTGGAGTTAGTGAATACGAAATTACAGAGTCCCTTCCTGAAAACTTGAAATCAGCACTGCCAAGTATAGAACAAATCGAAGCTGAATTGGGAGGTGAGCTATGAGTGAATTACCAAAAGGATGGATAGAATACAAATTAGGTGAAATCTATACGGTATCTTCTGGTTTATCCAAGGGGGCAGACCAGTTTGGTTTTGGTCATACTTTCATAAGTTTTAAGGATGTTTTCTGGAATACTTTTTTACCTAAAAATCCAGAAGGACTCGTAAATTCAACAGAAAAAGATCAAGACAAAGGATCTGTTTTAAAAGGTGATATTCTCCTTACAAGAACAAGTGAATCTCTTGATGAAGTCGGTATGTCATCTGTAGCCTTAAAAAATTACCCTAATTCAACCTTTAACGGTTTTAGTAAAAGACTTAGAGTCAAAAGTGATGCTCCTATTAAAGTATCTCCTCTATTTATGGGTTTCTTATTACGAACGAGGTTCTTTAGGAAGACAGTTGCTAATTACTCGACAATGACAACGCGTGCTAGTCTAAATGCAAAATCTATTGAATCAATCCCATTAGCATTTCCACCATTTGAAGAACAAGACGAAATTGGATTAGCGCTCTATTCTTTTAATAAAAAGATTGAGTTGTTGCGGGAGCAGAATGAGACACTGGAAACACTGGCACAGACGCTCTTCAAGGAGTGGTTTGTCAACTTCAACTACCCCAACGCCACTGGCGAAATGGTGGACAGCGAATTCGGTGAGATCCCGAAAGGGTGGCGAGTCGGGAAGTTGGGGGATTATTTGGTGATAAAACGAGGCGGGTCGCCAAGACCAATTAAAGATTTTATTTCTGATTCAGGTTATCGGTGGCTTAAAATATCGGATGCATCAGCAACGAAATCACCGTATATTTTAAAGATTAAAGAACATATTAAAGTGGAAGGCTTATCCAAAACAACTCTTCTTAAAAAAGGAGCACTTGTTTTATCTAATAGTGCAACCCCTGGTATTCCAAAATTTCTAGAAGTTGATTCCTGTGTACACGATGGTTGGCTACATTTTCCATCTACATCTGTTTTTTCATATAACTACCTCTACTTACTTTTTCTTCATATAAGAAAGCCTCTTTTACAACAAGGAAGTGGCAGTGTCTTTAAAAATTTAAAAACAGATATTCTAAAAGCATGGAAAGTAGTTATTCCTGATACTGAGTGTTTAAAATCTTTTGAAGATTGTGCTATACCAATATTCGAAAAAATAAAAAATAATGCTCATCAAATACAAGATTTATCGAAGGCAAGAGACACGCTTCTTCCAAAACTATTGAACGGCTCAGTTCGTGTTGAAGGATTTGGGGAGATATAAAGGGCAATCACGGGGGATTGCCCGTACGGAATATTATGAAAATGGGGTTGGATAAATGAATTATGGGAATCGTCATTCGATTAGATTAAAGGGGTATGATTATTCTATGCCTGGATATTATTTTGTGACGATTTGTTGTCAGGATCGTAAACATTTGTTTGGTGAAGTTGTTGATGGTAAAATGGTGTTGAATGATGCAGGTAGAATGGTTGAACAAATTTGGAATTTAACGATTGATCAATGTCCCAATATACAGATAGGTGAATATATGATTATGCCAAATCATTTCCATTGCATTATTGAAATCCCCGTAGGGGCAGAATCCATTTCTGCCCAAAATATGGAATCAAGGAGGGCAGATATAGAATCTGCCCGTACGGGGGAAATAGGGATGATTCCGCGAATTGTGCAATCATTTAAGCGTCATAGCACGATTAAATATATTGAAATGGTAAAATTGGGGATTTTGCCCCGATTTATTAAACGGGTGTGGCAACGAAATTATTGGGAACATATTGTGCGAAACGAAAATGAATTATTGCGTATTTCTGAATATATTCGTAATAATCCGAAAAAATGGACAGATGATAAATTGAATGGTGGTGTAGGCAATTCTGTAATGGAAGATTGTGAACCGTATAACGAAGAAACTTGGATGGTATGAATATGACAGATAACCTCATAGAAGATTCGGTAGAGCAGTATTTTATCGAGATGCTGACTGCACAAGGCTACATCTACCATCATGGTTCGGAGTTGGTGCCCAATGGGGAAAGCCTGGAACGTGAGGGGTTTGATGATGTGCTTCTTAAGGATCAGCTTAAGTCGGCTCTCAAACGACTCAACCCCGATGTGCCGGAGTCGGCACGTGTTGAAGCCTATCGCCATATTCTCAATCTTGGTTCAAACGACATAATGGCAAACAACGAGAAGTTCCATACCATGCTTACGGATGGAATTACTGTTGAGTATTTCAAGGATGGTGAGACGCGCGGAATCCCTGTTAAACTGGTTGACTTTGCCGATTCTAACAAAAACGAGTTCTGGGTGGTGAATCAGTTTGTGGTGAAGGAGAACAATAACTCCAAGCGATTTGATGTGGTACTTTTTATCAATGGTCTGCCACTGGTGTTTGTGGAACTGAAAAATGCGATTAGTGAAAAAGCGACGCTTGAGAAAGCCTATACACAGATTCAGAACTACAAGGTGGCGACTCCTTCCATTTTCTACTACAATGCCTTCTGTATCATCTCCGACGGCTTAGACGCCCGCACCAGTAGCGTATCGGCTCCATTCTCACGCTTTCTTGCATGGAAGGGGCCGCACAAGGATGAATCGGGCATTGTTCCTGAGTTGGAAACTTTGACTAAAGAGATGTTGAAGAAGGATGTCTTGTTAAAGTTGATTCGCTTCAATACCGTGTTTGAACAGGAGGAGATTAAGGACGAGAAGACGGGACTGTTTTCACTAACAAAGGTGAAGAAGATTGCATCTTATCACCAGTATTACGTGGTTGAAAAGGCGGTTAAGTCTACGTTACGTGCGCTGAAGAGAGAGTATGAGTTGGCAGAGTCTCCCGAATCTTACAATTTACCTTCTGTGCAAGAGCAACAGGAAGGGGATCAGCGTATCGGTGTGGTCTGGCATACTCAGGGAAGTGGTAAATCTCTCTCTATGGTGTTCTATACAGGTCAATTGGTGGTTGAGCCAAGAATGAAGAATCCGACTATTGTGGTGCTAACAGATCGTAATGATTTGGATGATCAGCTGTTTGGAACATTTAG
Organism: Lentisphaeria bacterium UBA2565; assembly: GCA_002340265.1. Classification (GTDB taxonomy): domain Bacteria; phylum Verrucomicrobiota; class Lentisphaeria; order UBA2565; family UBA2565; genus UBA2565. Next base: position 12,068 of record DDLT01000158.1, read on the forward strand.
TAACTGTAAGTCGCTTCTACGCTCAGAGCCGAAACAGGCTAATTCACGTGAACATTTGAAGAAGTTGTTGAAGGTATCGGGTGGTGGAGTTGTTTTTACTACGATTCAAAAGTTTTCAGATGGTACAGGAGAACTGAGTCCACGCTCTAATATTGTGGTAATGGCTGACGAGGCGCATAGAAGTCAATACGGATTCACGGGTAAGATCGACGAGAATGGAAACATGAAGTACGGTAATGCTAAATACCTGCGAGATGCGCTGCCTCATGCCTCATTTATCGGTTTTACCGGAACACCGATTGAAAAAGAGGACCGTGACACGCAGAGGGTGTTCGGTAATTACATCGATGTCTACGATATTGCCCAAGCGGTAAAAGACGGTGCAACTGTTCCGCTTAGTTACGAGAGTCGATTGGTAAAGATTAAGTTTGATGAAGAGACTGGCGAAGAGATTGATTTACGGATTGGTGAAATTGAAGGTGCAAGCGAGGAGCAGGTAGAGCGGGCTAAGAAACGTTATGCCCGAATTAATGCGGTGGTTGGTCACCCTGACAGATTGGCAGATATCTCACTGGATATTGTAAACCACTTTGAGGAGCGTCAGAAGCTGTTTGAAGGAAAGGGAATGATTGTCTGCATGACTCGTCAGATCGCGGTTGATCTATATAAACAAATCACAGATTTACGTCCAGAGTGGCATGACGGAGATTTGAACAAGGGCTCAATCAAGGTAGTAATGACCAGTTCAACCGACTATCCAGCGAGCTTTCAACCCCATCACACCAGTAAACAGAATCGTAAGGATTTGGCGGCGCGCCTTAAAGATCCGTATGATGAATTGAAGCTAGTAATCGTACAGTCAATGTGGCTGACAGGTTTTGACGCTCCACCTCTGCACACTCTGTATGTGGATAAAAAGATGCAGGGTGCAGGACTGATGCAGGCTATCGCCCGTGTGAATCGTGTCTACAAGGATAAACCGGGTGGATTGATTGTGGATTATATCGGTATTGGTCAGGATTTGCGCGATGCAATGGGTGTTTATACTGAGAGTGGAGGTACTGGTCGTGCTTATGAGGATATTGAAGAAATTATCCGCGGCATGAAAACTAAATTCGAGGTGGTTCACCAGATGTTCCACGGGTTTGATTACAGCCACTACTTTGAAGCGTCTACCGGAGATAAGCTAAAAATTATTCTCGGTGCACAAAATTTTATTCTAAAAGAGCCGGCCGGTCAGCCTAAAGGTAAGCTAAAAGAACGTTTCTTCTCGGAAGTGGATAAACTGTCGAAGCTATTTGTAATGGCTGTACCACATGAAGAAGCAGAGGCTATAAAAGACCGTGTAGCATTTTTTCAGGCGATACGTGCCAGACTGCGTAAATTCACTCCAAGTGGCGGTAAAAGCGATTCAATGATTAACAGTGCCATTAAGCAAATTGTAGATGATGCCCTGAGTTCTGATGGTGTGATTGATGTCTTCGAAGCCGCTGGCGTTGAAGCTCCATCCTTGGACATTCTTTCCGATGAGTTTCTACTTGAAGTGAAAAACATGCAACATGAAAATCTGGCTTTCCAGCTGTTGAAGAAGTTGCTCAATGATGAAGTAAAGGTTCGTAAGCAAAAGAACATGATTCAAGGAAAGAAGTTTTCCGAGATGCTATCCAACACCATCACACGCTATCACAACAATCAGATTGATACGGCTCAGGTGATTAAAGAGTTATCCGATATAGCCCGTGAAATGCGAGTGGAAGATAGTAGCGCTAATGAACTGGGGCTTACTTCCGAAGAGTATGCTTTTTACACAGTACTTTCTCAGAACAGTTCTACACAATATTTAGAAGATCACAAGATGAAGGAACTCATTCATTTAATTGTTGATATCATCCGTAAAAATGCGACTGTGGATTGGCATAAGCGTGATGATGTGAGAGCTAAACTGCGCCTACTCGTGAAAAAAGTACTGATGCGCTATGGTTACCCACCTGATATTGCCAAAATAGAGGCTGAAAATGTTCTTGAACAGAGTGAGCTATTGGCGACAGAGTTGACAAAAGAATAAGGGACTGACTAGCCAACTAATAAAAGCACAGAACAGGCGGAATATACTGAAAAATATGACAAGCGAGGATTGCTTTGATCCCTGTGTCTCCGTGGTGAAATTTGGGTAATTTTTGTTAAAAATAGGAACTCATTGCCGAAAGGTGATGAGTTTTTTTGTTTTTGAGTTTATTTTCTTCAATATCTACTTATCTTAGAAGCTGAATTTATAACTGTTGTTAGAGTGGTATTAGCAGAATTTCGGTTAGCCTTACTACGTACCCTGCGGGCACTTAATGGTTAACTACAACAGAACCACGGGTTACGAAAACAAGTTTTCTTCACCCGAGGCTAATTAAACGGCACCACACTGCGTGGGTTTAACTAATCTAAAACTTTTAATTTATAAACGGAGAATAAAATGTATCCTTGGGTAAAAGCTGTTCTGGCATTGATTATTGTCTCCATTATCTCTCTGGTTCTTTTCATATTCCGTGATTCGCTTCCAGAAATCAGTTTCGGTGATGATAAGAAAACCGAAGAAGTGGCAAAACCTCAGCCGAAAGAGGAAGTAAAAGTTGTTGAAAAGGTTGTGAAAAAACAGCCTGAGAAAGTGGTTGAAGAGGTGAAGGTTGCGGAACCGGTTAAGGTGGAGCCTGAACTAATTACAGATTCGATTTATGAACAGGCGGTAAAACTTTTTGAAGCTCATAAGTACGCCGAGTCGCGTGATCTGCTTTGGAAAGCTATTGCTGATAAGAAGCTGAATGAAACGTCAAAACTTTTCTGGCAATATGCGGAACTTCTTGACAAGATCAATACGCTGATTATTACAACCGATCTTTATGTGCCTGAAAAGATTCGTCACACAATTGTATCAGGTGATTCCCTTTCAAAACTGGCAAAGCGCTATAAAACTACTGTCGAGACTATCAAGAAAACTAATAATATTCCGGCTAACCGTGATACGGTTTTTGCAGGGCAATCGCTTAGTATTTATCCGGGGTTCTGGTCTGTTAAAGCAATTAAAAGCCAGTACAAGCTGATTCTTTTTGATCAGAATCGTGTATTTAAAGTTTATGATATTGCGACGGGTCGTCAAAACCGTACACCAGTTGCCAAATTTACCATTAAGACAAAACAGAAAAATCCAGATTGGAACCCTCCAGGAAGAGTGGTACCATCAGGACATCCAGACAATCCGCTTGGAACTCGTTGGATGGGATTGGTTGAAGTCGATAAAGCTTATTCTCAACACCAAGGTTACGGTATTCACGGTACGGCTGATCCGAACTCTATCGGAAGCAGTGCGAGTAACGGTTGCCTTCGCCTGAGAAATGAAGATGTTGAAGAACTATACGACATTCTGCCTTATCACACATTTGTGGAAATTGTCGACTAAATTTTAAGAAAATAAGTAATCTGTAATCTAAGGATTCTGATTTAAACAGGAGCAAATTATGCCTAAAACTACACTGGAATTTGAAAAGCCGATTGCTGATCTGGCTGCTAAGATTGAAGAGCTGAAGAAGTTCAGCGAAGAAAGCAATGTCGATATGACTGAAGAGATTGCTCTTCTTGAAGGTAAGCTTGAGAAACAGAAGCGTGAAATTGCGAAGAATCTGACACCTTGGCAGAAAGTGCAGCTTGCACGTCACCCTGAGCGTCCTTATTTCGAGGATTATGTGGCACGTATCGCTGAAGATTACCTTGATCTTCACGGTGACCGTCGCTACAAAGACGATGGCGCTATTCGCGGTGGTTTTGCAAAGATTGATGGTCGCAAAGTGATGCTGATCGGTACTCAGAAAGGTCGCAACCTTGAAGAGAATAAGGCTTGTAACTTCGGTTCTCCTTATCCGGAAGGTTATCGTAAGGCACTTCGCCTGATGCAGATGGCTGAACTTGCGGGCGTGCCGATTGTGACGCTTGTTGACACACCGGGTGCATATCCTGGAATCGAGTCTGAGGAACGTCACATTGGTGAGGCAATTGCGGTAAATCTTCGTGAAATGTTTAAAATCACTGTACCGATTCTTGTTAACGTGATTGGAGAAGGTGGTTCCGGTGGCGCTCTTGGTATCGGTGTCGGTAACAAGGTTAACATTCTGGAAAACTCTTACTACTCGGTAATTACACCTGAGGGTTGTGCGGCGATTATCTGGAAAGATGGTACCAAAACTCCTGATGCAGCTGCGGCGCTAAAATTGACTTGTGATGACCTGAAAGAGCTTGGCGTTATTGATGATGTGATTAAAGAGCCGGTTGGCGGTGCGCATCTTGACTACGACCAAGCGGCGGAGTTCCTAAAAGAGTCTATTATCAAGAACCTTGACGAACTTGCAAAACAGTCTGCTGAAAAGCTTATGGAACAGCGCTATGATCGTTTCCGCGTTCTTGGCCGTTTCATGGAAAAGTAAAATAGCTTTACAGTTTCATCCCCGCTTTACGGCGGGGATTTTATTCTTACCACGGAGAACACAGAGCTGTAAATTTCATTTCGACAAGTTAAATTAAAAATTTCCAGAGTCTCTTTTTTCACTCGTAATACGCGCTCTTTTCTTTCTCTGGCAAACAAACACCAAACCATCCAAACACCTAAACACCTGGTCGACATGTCAATAATCTATACAAAAGCACGTAAACACAATATTCAGGGAATTCTTGATCTGATTCAACCTTACGTTGAAGCCGGAGCGGTCCTACCTCGTACAACTAGGGATATTATGGATCACCTTGACAACTTCTTTGTGGCGAAAGTGATCAAAGATGGTCAGACGATTGAAGAACGTTCAAAGATTGTCGGATGTGTCGCACTTCGCGATTTTGGTGACGGACTTGAGGAAATTCGTACGCTTTGTGTTCACGCAGATTATGCCGGACAGGGTGTAGCGTCTCATCTTATTGATATGTGTTTTGATTTAGCAATCGGTCGTGATTCAAAAGAGATTTTTGCCCTTTCCCTCCGCCCTACCGTATTTATGCGTAAAGGTTTTCATACCGTCGCAATGAATCAGCTACCAGATAAAGTCTGGAAAGACGATGAAGTATCTAGTCCAGACGAAAAAGCGGTAATTCTCGCTACCCGCGATTCCTACCTTCCGGAGTAGCTCCTTTCAGTCGCTGAGGTGCGCTACGCTTAATTACGGCTTCGCCTGATTTATGTCGCATTCGCTC
>DDLT01000250.1 GCA_002340265.1 Lentisphaeria bacterium UBA2565
CATGCTGGCCGACATAGAGCTTACGCAGACACTGGAAAAAAGCATAGACCTGGCTACGCAAACTTTGATTTTGACCTACCTAGCCTTGACTTTGACGATCTTGGACGATATTTCCGAGTCCCAGAGACTTTAAACTAATCGACAAGACCTTGTTGTTCAGTGAAATCGACAAGCGAAAACTAATCGAAAGCTTTGTTAGGTGCATGCTGGCCGACATAGAGCTTACGCAGACACTGGAAAAAAGCATAGACTGGTCTACCCAAAGTTTGATTTTGACATACGTAGACTTGATTTCCAAGAGCTTGCACGATATTTCCGAGTTGCAGGGACTTCAAAGTAACTCGACAAGACCATGTCCTTCAGTGAAATCGACAAGCGAAAAATAATCGAAAGCTTGGTTATGTGGATGCTGGCCGAAATGTAGCATACGCAGAAACCGGAAAGAAGCAGAGACCTGGCTACGCAAATTTTGATTTTGACCTTCTTAGACTTGATTTCCAAGAGCTCGCACGATATTTCCGATTTCCAGGGACTTTAAACTAACTCGAGAGAACGTTGTTCTTCAGCGAAATCGAAAAGTGAAAAATAATCGAAAGTTTGGTTATGTGCATGCTGGCCGAAATACACTGAACAAGTATACGCTACTGTTGGAATCGTGTTGTTCATTATTAAAAGGATTTTTAGATTTTATTGGTTTCACAGTTAATCTCTTATTCGGTGGTATTGAAAGAATCCTGCCAAAATTCAATGTTTAATCTTATTTTATTAAGCACAGTTTGATGGTGATTACTGTCCTTCTTCAGTGTGGTTCGATCATAGAGTGCCATCTTACTGAGCGAATCTGAAAAACGTGAACACTTTGGTGCCGTGTGAGTTTGACATGGTCTATGTCCCCGCGGCTAATCACCTGACAGATAAAATTATGTAAAAATACCCTAAAAGTTTTTGGCTTGATCACCTCGCCTCCAGTTTGGTTTTCACTCGCGACATAATATTCCACAAATAGTTCTTTGCCTACAAACTTTTCTGATTGTACCATTAACAACGGGAGAAATATAGGTAGGGGACAAAACTACTCAAGGTATGGTTGTGGTGATTTGGCTGTCCTGTGATAAGAACACGTATTCGTTCTCAGCTTTAAATATTCGGTGGCGATTTTGCGGTCTAACAACTTGCGGGAGCAGTTAAGCTTTTGTACAGTGTGATGACAAATGTTGTGGTATTTTGCGACTCGAACACCTCCATTTAACCATTAATTTTTTGGCAGGTATAGATGGATTATTCATAACTGCTACTCAAAACGCAACAGGGTTTTCTTGCCTTTACATCAAAGGCGCATTAAAACTAACCTCAAGTCTTGATCAGATACTATTAAGTGCCGTCATTGCATTACTTTAATTTTTGAATAGTCTTTGTAAAGGCTGAATTTAAAAAGATTTCAAATGAACGACATCATGCATAATAGAAGGTGTGCGAATTTGAATGAATGCAATAAAGGAAGACCTGGATTTTGTCACAAGGAATTCAAGAACCAGCTTTCTATTCAGGGTAAAGCATGGACCGAAGATATACTAAGAGTTCGATTTTCTGCTAAGCCACATGCAACTGATTAGATTTCTAGGACTATATAGGAGACAGGAGTTTCCGAAATTGTTGAATAGAACAGCACAGCGTAGAAAGCCGCCCAACACCGACACCATTATCCCGTAAAATCTCTCAAAATGTCACCAAACAGCTTTGTTAAAAGGTTTTTTCTCATACCTTGTTGGATAAAATCTGGACGGACCCCTAAATGGACTTGAAAGGCTTCAAAGCGAATTTGCTTTTGTGGCACAGCAAACGAAATTAACACCTTTTAAACAATTTTTAATTAGTGCAAATTAACATTTGACAAAGTGCTACGAAAACGTCCTGAAATGCTATCTTGGTAATTACTTTTCCCGGAAAGGCCTTTCATTGTGCATTGACATTTGCAAAAGATCTATTACCACTAAGGCAAGAGGCTTATCTGTACGAAATCTGTGGAACCGTCTCTGTTTAGTGGCTTTTAATTGCCAAAGTAGATCCCTTATATTGTTATCAGTTCTGAAATATCTTGTGCAGACAATTAAAGAAACACTGAAAATTTTAACTGGCAAATCTGTTCAAGTTCTAAATTGAGATTTTGACAAATGCAGATAACCAAGCGGAGACTGATGAAAGTATTAGTTATAGCTTTTATTTGAAGGGTTACACGCATGCGCTAGAATTATTTTCAATCTCCTTAATGAAGTTGCTCAGTTCTAACGTCTCACTTCTGTCACTTTCGTCGTGCCGAACTCAATTGTATTTTAAAACAGTTGAGGGTGACTAGAGGTCAATAGTTGATTCAAATGTCGCGTAATTAAACAACAACCGTGGATCAATAGTTGATCAAACGTCGCTCTCGGATCGAACTCCGTTGTGATTCAGTTCTCTCTGGCTCTTCTTTCGAAAGTAACTCAGTGGTACTTGTATTTCAGCTCTACTCTCTATTAGAAGCACTGCATTCTGATAGGTGAAAAATCTAACAGGAAGATCACACATATACAGTGACTGAAGTCGGCACAAGTGTCTTCAGACGTTCGAATCAAAGTCCCGGCAAACTCGGGTGGCGCGACTGATCTTGTCGTGCTACCCGACTCTGGCCCGACGTTGATTAATCGACGGAAAGTCTCTTGAAAACATGTCTATCATATTTAAATTATCTTTCACTGCTTGTCCAGTTAAGTAATGAGGTAAACCTTAAGCCTGGTTTTCACTAGCGACACAAGTGCAAGCACAAACGCGAGCACAAACGCAAGCAATAGGAATGACCCAAGTGAAAACGAAAT
>DDLT01000224.1 GCA_002340265.1 Lentisphaeria bacterium UBA2565
CGTGGTGCTGAAGTTACAACATATCAAAGCAACAGTTTGCATCAGTACACTTCTATCTCGACTTCAAGTGAGACCTCGTCTCCAACCTACGATAACGCAGGTAACACCACGTTGTATAAAGGCTTCAACTTGAGTTACGATTACAGAAATCGTCTAGTTAAAGCTGAAAACAGCGAAAAACGTATTACATTCACCTACGACGCTTTCGGACGTCGGGTACAAAAAACGCTCTTTGATAAATCCGGTGAAAATTGGGTTGAGTCTACCAAAACGCAGTTTGTTTACTCGGGAGATGAGGTAATTGAAGAATATGACTACTCACTATCCACTACAAACTACGAACTAGCTAAGAGCTATATCTTGGGAGAAAGCATTGACCAACCAATAGCTCTTATCGTAGAACCTAATGCGACCTACGTAACACGTAGCGCGTATTACTATCATGCCAACGCTCAACAGTCAATAATGGCATTAACCGACGAAAATGGAGCAATTGTAGAAAATTATAGCTACGATGCTTATGGGAAAGCCAAGGCATTTGATGCCGCAGGACAGGAAATTGTTAATTCTTCTTTATTAATTAATAATTATACTTATACCGGTAGAAGAATTGATGTAGAAACAGGCCTCATGTATTTCCGTGCCCGTTACTACAGCCCGGAACTGGGACGTTTCATCAGTCGTGATCCTTTAGCCTTTGTAGACGGCATGAACCTCTATGCAGGTTACTTTGCGATGTGGGGAGGTCTTGACCCGATGGGAAAAGACTATTATAGAACTTATACACGTCGAACGGATATTTATAGGAATGGAGAACACAGTTTTGTTGAATATAAATATAAGAAAAAAGTTAGGCAAAGCAAAAGGTGCCCTTGTGAAGAAAGTTCTACCTATGATGATATAAAAGATGGATTAGTAGAAGGGCTTGGCGAATCAGGAGTCGCAGGATTAGCTGGTCTTTTATCGGAGGCTTATAATGGAAATATAAGCGGTGAAGATGTCGTTGACATGATAAAAAACTTGCCGGAAAATATTGTTGATGATATTAAAAAAGATCTAAGTCGTTTGCAATCAGGAAGTCCCAAAGATATTGCTGCTCTTGTGGCTAAACACGGAGTCAATTATTTATCTGCTGCTGGGTTGGCTAAAGTCGGGAAAGTTGGTAGCAAAGTAACAAAGGGGATTAGTAAGAAAGTTTTCAAAAAAGGAAGCAGTAGTCATATCGATCTTGGAAAATTCAAAAATGGTAAATATAAAAAATGGTCAATTGAAAAAGATTATGGTGGACATGGAAGTAAGTATAAACTTAAAAATAGTACAAATGATAAAGTTTGGGCCATTGGTGATGATGGTAAAGTCATGAGAGTTAGATAGGGGGCATAAATGTTATGTGTAATACTTTTTTAATTGACCCATTCGCCACTAGAATGACGAATGAGGAAGCCGCAAGATATTTTAAGTCGTATGTGAGATACAACAGGAAAAATGAACTTATTTATGGTGAACATTTAATTTTAGAAGAAAAAAAAATTTTAAAATTTTTCTTGGCATTGTTTTATTATGAATTTGGGACATTTAAACTAATTGTGAATAAAAAAGTGAAAGCAAAGTTTGGGAAAACTAGACTGACAAAACAAGAAAACAAGCTTTTAAAAATATATGGAGGGGGAAGTCTTGTTAATTCTCCCATTAAAAACCCCTCGATAGAAGAAGTTTTTTTTTGGATGAAAATAGCTTGTCGAGAAATAGTGCATATTACGGTTGCTTCTAGAAATGTTTCTATCAAAAGCCTAGGGGAATTTTGCTTTGCTGTCAAGCTTAGACAAGAAGTTGATTTTGAGAAAGTCTTTTCGTTGCTCTCGTCGTGCAAATTGTTTGTTAGACACGATGAGAGCCTTAAGAATGATTTTCAAATGGATTTTTTTGAAAAATAACTTGCCTGTTAAAAAAGAATCAAGGCTAAATTTCTTTATACTTAATAGTTGTGACTAAAAGTAATTGATCTATTTATGAAGCCACTTTGGTTCTTTGAGTAGAAACTTTAACTGTTTTCTTAAACTTTAATTTTAACCACGAAAAGGCTCGGTTCGCTGAGTCTTTTTTCTTTAATTTTTAATGGAGTTTGATTTTGAAATTTAACTGTTTAATCATTTTTATGATGAGTTTGGTCGTATTTGCTGCCCCGAAGTTGGAGATGGTTGGTTCTGATTCTGTGGATTTTGGTAAATACTCGGCGAATCAGACTAAGACAGCGACCTTCACTATCAAAAATAGTGGAGACGAAGTTTTAAAGATTAAGTCGATTCGTAAAACCTGTGGCTGTTTTAAACCTTCATCCGATAAAATGGAATTGAAGCCTAATGAGTCGGCAATCATAAAAGTGGATGTGGAGGCTTACGGCATCTATAAATCGTATAGTAAGTTCGTGTTTGTAAACAGTAATGATCCTAAGAATCCGATTCAGAAGCTACGTGTTTCGGGCAATGCTGAACCGCTTGTGGAGATTCTACCACAGGATAAGGTGTTTGTCGGTAATATATCCAAAGACCAGGGTGTGGTTCGTGAGTTTCTAATCAAACCTTTCGGTAAAAACAGTGTTAAGCTACAAGAACCGAAAGTGCAATCAACTCACGAACTCAAAGCATCTATAACAGAAGAGAATGGCAGTTATAGAATAAAAGTGGTTTACGATAAGAGTCGCAAAGCGGGTCGAATTAAATCGACAATAAAAGTTCCGGTAGAAGAACCAAAAGGCTGGAAAAATCTAGAGTTGACACTTTACGGCAGAGCCAAAGCTCCAGTGAACAATTAATTTAACAACCACGGAGGCATGGAGCTCAAAAGGCTTCGCCTTTCTCGTAAGTTTATAAACCACGAATATTGCTAATAGCGCGAATTAGAATATCCATTTAATTTGAGTGATTTATGCTTAAATATGGTTCCTGATTATTCAGAGCCTTCTGTGGTTCATGAACATTTTGAAGGCCCCTGTAAATTTGCACTTCCGACTTGTCGGTATGAAATTTACAGACTCCGTGTACCCCGTGCCCTCTGTGGTTTACCAAAAAGGATTAATATGAAATTTAGTATCAACTATGTTCTTGTAAGTATAGTCGCTACTTCGGTAGCATTTGCTCAAGAAGAAGTGAAAGACGTTTTTAAACCGAGTGACGATTTAAAACAAATCGTCGGCTTAACAGAACGGTATGGAATGACTCCCCGTTTGAAGAAGGTTCATAAACTTTCAAAGATGTTAAGTGAAGAGGAAATCAGCTACCTATGGGATTTCCTGAATAAGAAGCATACGAATGATTCGCTTGACGAACATTTGTTGAACCCAGTAAAGAACGATGTAGCTGTGGCTCTTCTGGATCAGGAGACTATTGTTGAAGAGTACGGTTCGAAAATGATGGAAATGTTTAACGCAAAGGATAAGAGCGGTGCATTTCGTCATGATATTGTCTGGCGTGATTATTGCATTCAATTCTTAGGGCAGTGGTTCACAGTGTGCTTTAATGAAGATGAAAAATTGAAAGTGATTGACTTCATCTATAGTTCGATTGACTCAAACAAGGGCACATCTATTCCTGGTTCTGCATTGATTGCAATCAACTTAAATAAAAGTCAGCTGACAGCTGAGCAAAAGCTTAAACTATTGAAAACGGCAATTAAAGTCGCATCCAAACCAGAATATGGAGAGTTGGCAAGAATGTCGGCATTTCATATTGTCGCAGAGCATTCCATCAGATTTAAATCAACTCAAACTGAAGTTATGAAAATGCTAAAAAGCTGTATTAACAGCAAATGCGGAGCTTGTCTGAAAATGTCAGCAATAGCAGCTTTAGGGACTGTGGGCGTCGTTGATGACGAAGTTGAAACAATTATTGCGAAGTATTGTAAATCCTACGACATTCGCTTACGTAAAGCCGCCTACGGTGCAAAGAAAAAACTAAAGCTTTAATTGAACCACTGTGTCGAGTCTCGTTACATTCGATGTCTAAAGTACTTTATTTAAGGAGAGGTTTGGAACTATCTTTTGTAATTGTCGTACATTTGGAAAACTGCCGATTGGAGGCGGGGAGAAATTACCTCGATAAAGGTGATTCGCTTTCTGATTGCATAAAATGCACAACCTAGAAAAAGACTAATCATAATTGCCAGATTTTGCCAGGCATTCAATTCCCATTGCCCAGACCATGTTAAACCAAAGTCAGTGTTGAATGGGTAAAAGTAGTAAATCGGCCATTGGTGCCCATCTGGACCTTTTGATCCAATGATATCACAAAGAAGATGTATGTGAATAATAGTATAGGTGAGAATGCAGGTGAGTTTCTTTTGCGATTTTGCTAGAAAGTAGGCAATAGCACTGACAATAACAGCGAACAGTCCGCAATGACCGAAGTAGTGGTGATATTTATCATAGTAGCTTGTTGTTCCTGTGATGGAGTCAACAACGCCTCCTAGACCATCAACATCTGGTAAAATTCCTGACAATGCCACGATAGTACGTTCACGCCGTTCGTTTAGTAGTTCGACAGTGCTTAACCAACTTATTAAAAAGTGTGCTCCAGAAGTCATAAATCTATTACTTTTAGTAAATTACTCCCAAATTATGTTTCTCCGGGATAGTGTTGTAGATTTGCATTGCTTTTGGAAGCTGTTTACGCATCTCTTTTAGACGCTTTTCACTCATCGGGTGGGTGGAGAATAGTTCGGCAAACGAGCTCGAATCAGAATCGGCGCCGAATTTCCCCCAAAAGGAGAGGGCGGATTCCGGATTATAACCAGCTCTGGCAAGAAGTGTTAAACCCACTTCATCGGCTTCGTATTCATGTTTTCGGCTGTATGGAAGAATTGCCAATCCTGAAGCGGCGATACCGTAGGCTTGTAGCCATGCGTCACCTACTTCACCGACTCTTAGAAGTTCCGCTCCAATCTGTTGAAGCGCTCCTTGACTCATACGCTCTCCACCGTGCCGAAGTACGGCATGAGCTACTTCATGTCCAATAACTGTGGCAAGTTCCGCATCATTTGCGGTAAATTTAAAAAGTCCGGTATATACAGCAACTTTTCCACCGGGAAGACAGAAGGCGTTCGCCTGTTCTGATTCAAAAACTTTAAATTCCCAGTCAAAGTTATACTGAGTGGTGACTTCGGCAATCTCTTTTCCGACTCGCAAAACTGCATCGGTTTGATCTTTATTAGATGTCTCTTTTTCTTTTTTCTGAATTTCTTCCCATGCCTGAGCACCCATTTCGTTTTCTTGATCGACTGAAGTCATAAGAAGTTGCTTCCTACCGGTAAGCTGGTTCGTAGTGCAGGCAGAAGTCAGGGTGACGATTGCGGTTAAAAGTAGTAGTTTTAGTCTCATTTTATTCTTCCCAGTTTAAGTATATTCTTCTGACGACTCGTAAACCGACATCCCATTCTCTTGATTCTGGATGAATGAGCTCACGAGCCGCCGCCCTTGTTTCACTTGCAGAGGAACCCCAGCCACCGCCTCGAACGACCACGGAGCTTCCTTTTGTTGAAAGTGGATCTTTAATCCCGTCGACGTAAGTTTTAGGGGATGACGAGAAAAATAGAAAAGAACCGCTTTGCTTGTCTAAACAGAGCTCTTTTACATTTCCTAAAATATCATAAAGACCCCAGCTGTTTGGTTCCAGCTGTTGGCGATCTTGAACAGCTCCGGAAAAGGAGTTGTCGTAATGTGCAATTTCTTTCAAATTATCGTGATATGCGGCTTCCTGAGAACCAGCTCGGCAGGCATACTCCCACATTGCTTCAGTCGGGAGTTGATACATCTCTTTGGGTTGGTTTTCTTTAATATTTAACTGCTGGCAAAATTTTACAGCTTTCTTCCAAGTGACTTTGGATGCGGCTTTGGTTGTGTTGGCCTCTTTTGCGTAAACCAATTGACGTGGACCAATTTCGGTGGTTTGCATATAGAACGGTTCGGAAATGATTACCTGATGCAGTTTTTCGTCTTTACTGCGCCCTTTTTCGTTTTTTGGCGAACCCATCATGAATACACCCGCCGGGATGAAACGAAAGTACATGTTGTAGCGATTTTTGACCTCTAATGGAAAACCTAGTTCTTTCGCAGATTCGTGCTGTAGAACAGCAAATTTATCAGATTTATCCGGTTTATCTACAACTTCTACAGGTTCCAAACCTATGATATTTCTTGCGACAACGGCGGCTTTTTTCCGCATCTCCTCGAGTTCAGCACTCTTTTGGGTGATTTCTTTGCGTTGATCGTTTGTCAACTCTACCGCTAAGGCGTTATCCAGTTTGCGACGCAACTGTCGGTAAGATTTGACAAACTTATCAGTTTCATAGAGTTTCACTTTGTCCATAAGTGAAAATGAGAGTTTGGCTACTTTGTAAGAGTTGTCTTTCGGTTTCTTGACTTTTGCAATTTCATCCAAAGTTTTGCCGCCGGATATTTTGTTGATAAGAGCAAGTTCTTCAGGACTGTATTGCGGTTCTTTGGGCTTGACTGTTTTTGTTGCTGTTTTAGTTTTTTCTTCCACTTTTGCAACAGTCTCTTCAATTTGTTTAAGTGGAAGTTTGCGAACCTGTCGGTCAATCATTGGTAACTTCATCGCAGCAGCACGCATTTGAAGTCGATTGTTTCGAAGTTCTGTCAGTGTCATCTTGTCGACGTTTTTAACAAGTTCGGTTATCGATTCGAAAAGTAAAGGGCGGTGCTGTTTCCAGCGTGGTGAGTCAATTTTAGCGAACTCGGAAAGTAACCGTTTTTTTAGTTCACGCCCCTGTTTGTTCTCACGTTTGATACGTTCAAGTTTTTGAGCCAGTTTGCTTTGTGCCGTTACTGGTTCTTTTTTCTTTTTAGCAGATGTCGTCGGCTTTTTAACAACTTTCTTAGGAACTTCTTTTTCTTTTGGCCTTTCAGAGAAAAAGTAAATATCATCCCAGTTGACATTGTAGATGGTGATAAGGCTAAAAATATAGAGAGCTGCGAAGCTTATAAAGTATATAAGCGTTCGCAGCTTTGTATTCGAGGGTTTGTTCATATTAGACTATTTTCAGTTGAGGCGTCAGCCCTTTTTCTTTCCAGTATTTTTGAATGTATTGCCAACCTTCTTCCGCATCATCACAGTAGTGGAATAGGTCTAAATCATCCTCTTCAATTAGTCCGGCTTCTACAAAATAATCCCAATTTATCAGGTTCTTCCAGAATTCCGTGCCGAAAAGAACAATAGGCATTTTTTCGACTTTGCCAGTCTGAATCAGTGTTAAAGTTTCAAAAAGTTCATCCATTGTGCCGAAACCACCTGGAAACGCACATAGTGCACGGGCACGGGTAAGGAAGTGAATCTTCCTAATTGAGAAATAGTGGAATTGGAATGAAAGCTTTTCTGTTACATATGGATTTGGGTACTGTTCAAATGGAAGTTTGATGTTTAGCGCAACAGAAGGGCAACCGGCATCGTGAGCCCCACGGTTTCCGGCTTCCATAATTCCCGGACCGCCACCAGTTATAATGTAGGCATTGTTTTCGCCGCGATTGGTTGATTCACTGACAAGTCTGCTGAATTCCTGTGCCAAACTGTAGTATTTGCTGTACTGAAGAATTGATTTTGCCTGTTTCAGTTCTTTTTGAAGCTTTTTGCTATTTGGGGACGCTTCCAGTTTTTGCGCCGCATCTTGAACATTTTGCTCAGCAACTTCGGGTGGCTTGATTCTGGCGCTTCCGAAAACGACAACGGTATAATCGATATGGTTTTGCTTCATGGTTTCATGTGCATAAAGAAATTCCGCCTGTAAACGAATTGGTCGGCAAATGTCACTGTTTAGAAACTCAATATTCTGATAAGCTAGTTCCGGGTTGTGTGGTTCTTTACTCATTTTAAATCTCCAATATATAATTTAGTTCATTTGTAATTGAGGTCGTTATCGACTCTTTTTGACCTTTAATTACACTAAACGAATATGTCTCTACTTCCACGTGAATATCGCTCATTTTGTTAATAATTCGCACGAATTCGGGTAATTCATCAGCTGTTGTAAATAAATCCTTAGCCAATTCGTGTTGGTGAATGGGAACATGAAAGTGGACACGCCACTCTTTGGAGCTTGCCCTTGCATATTTATTTATCAAATTCTCTGATAAGTCAGAGAAACGTTCAACTGTTCCATTTGGATTTTTTATTGCAGTTTGGTGGAGATATGTCGGTTCCACAAAATTTAGTAGATTTTGGGGGTTGCGAGTTTTTAAAGCTGCTGAAATTTGTACCTTCGGGATGTTGATTTTTGACTTGATTAAACTGTTGAATGTTTGGCAGATATCTTCAAAAACTACTGAGAAATGGCAGGTGTCAAAGCAGAGCCCGACATGTTGATATTCGGTTTCAGTTAATGATGGTTTTAGTTCATTAAAGAAGTTTAAGCAGTCCTTGGTACAGTCAAGGTAGCAGTCTGGTTCCGGTTCAAATGTCAATGTGATTTTATTCTCCATTTCTGAAATGGAACGGCAGACTTGTCTAATGTTGTTGAATGTGTTTTCTGGAAGATTTTTCCCGTAAGTCACAGGCACTGTACTGATTGTTCCAGAGACATCTTTAGGAAGTAGGTCATTCAACAGTTTTGCCGCTTTGATTGTGTATTCAACTCGTTCTTCGGTCCCCCAGTCCGGCTGATAAACTTTTTCTTTTACAACTTGATTGTGGAACTCACCATAAGGGAAGCAGTTTAGAGAACAGACATAAAGGTTGTTTATTTCTAAGGTTTGTTTTAAAAGCTGAAGTTTAGCGTCTGATTCTGACAGTTCGTTTATCAGGCTGTTGTTAAGGTGGAGCCCAACAGCGAATGGTTTAGTGAAATTTTCAGCTACTTTAGTAACTTCTGTAGATATCACATTTACTAACTCTTTCAGGTTAGAGTAGGGGTGAATGTTGGTGCAGTAGCTTAAATGATTGTTGTGAAAACGCATTTCTGAGTGACTCCTTTGTAGTGTCGCTCAATTTTGTGGTTGATGAACTGGTTTTCCAGTGAGTTTACAAAAAAAAAGAGGTGCTTTCGCACCCCTTTAAATTGCTTGCAGAGTTTTACTTCTGTAGGAATTTTTCTCTTTTATCTTCAAGTAGAAGACCAACCTGATCGAAATCGATTGGCGAGTATTTTACAGAGATCTTATCGCAAAGAGTCTGCCACTCTTCGTGATTCCATTTTGCACCAGTTTTTTTGATAAAGTTAGTTAGAATTGCAGTTCGAGCCAACTTCTTCAGATTTGCCTCTTTTTCACTCATTTTGTCTTACCTTATTTTACTGTTGTGTGTTTTTCGATAACAGTTAACCATGTGCCTTGCTCTGGGTCAAGATCGCATGTGTGGAACCGTTTTTCATCTTCTTCCCTATTATACCCAATGATGGTATTAGGCGGTAAAGTTACGTGTTTATCAATAATTGTATTTTTAATTCGGCAGTGTGAACCGATTTTTACATCGTTCAGTATGATACTGTTTTGAATTGTGCTGTAGCTGTGAATGTGAACAGAGTTAAACAGAACTGAATCGTTTACTGTACTTCCTGAGACAATACATCCATCACAGACTATGGAGTTTACAGCTTTTCCAATTCTTGGAAGCCCTTCGTCACTTACGGCATCGTTGTGAACGAACTTCGCAGGTGGAAGACTGTAGTGATAGTTGTAGATCGGCCATTTGTCGTTGTAAAGATCAAGTTGCGGCCATGCTTGACGAAGATCCATATTTGCTTCGAAATAGGCTTTTAGTGTACCTACATCACGCCAGTATGGGGCATCATTTTCACTTCCTGGGATTCGATTCATATGGAAGTTGTACGCAAAAAGTCTGCCAGTTTCAACAAGCGGTGGAAGAATATCTTTTCCGAAGTCGTGGCTACTTAGTTCACAATCGTTGTCAGAGTTCAGCAGTTCAGACAGTTTATCTTTGTCAAAAATGTAGTTACCCATTGAAACAAGTGCTTTGGTAGGATCTGAAGGCATTGGTGTTGGGTTTTCAGGCTTTTCTTGGAAACCGGTAATGCGCCACTCTTCATCAACTTGAATTACGCCGAATTCGCTTGCCTCTTCAATCGGCACCGGAATTGCGGCGATAGATACAAGCGCCTCTTTCTTCTCATGGAATTTAACCATCTGGCTGACATCCATGCGGTAGATGTGGTCTCCACCGAAGATTGCCACCAGCTGCGGATTTACCTCATCGATAAGGTGAAGGTTTTGGTAGATTGCATCGGCTGTTCCGCAATACCAGCGTTTATCGGCTGTCTGCATCTGAGCTGGTACCGGAATGATAAACTGACTTTTACCAAATGGATTAGAAATGTTCCATCCATTAACAATATGCTCAGTCAAACTCTGCGAACGAAACTGCGTAAGAACGAAAATACTGTCAATTCCGCTGTTCACAAAGTTACTCAGTACAAAGTCAATAATTCTGTACTTCCCGCCGAATGGAACCGCCGGTTTTGCACGTTGTGTTGTAAGTGGAGCAAGCCTTGTTCCTTCTCCACCAGCAAGAATCATGGCAAGTATTTTTTTGCGCATTATCTCCCCCTGTCTAATTTTTGTTTTATTGTTATAAAAAGTATCTTGTTAAATATCTAAAAAAAGGCATTGTGTTTCAGCACAGCATATATAGCCCCTATAAATTAACTGGTTTTAGGTTAATTGAACATATGCTGAAATTCAAATCATAAATTGTTAATATATTTTTAAAAATTTTATTTAAGAAAAGCTGGAGGCTTTAATGAACATTCTCTGGGTAACAAGTGAGGCACACCCCTACGCCAAAACCGGCGGTCTTGCAGATGTGTCTGCCGCACTCCCGAAAGCTTTTGCTGCACGTGGTCATAAAGTGGCTGTAGTAATGCCGTTTTATCCACAAATTTTGAAGGAAAAAGCCGCTGACTTTAAAGTGATAAAACATGAAGTCGGCGTACCTATGGGGAGTCATGACACAAGGTGGTGTCGTGTGCTTGAAGATAAAATTAATGATAACCTAAGTTATTACTTTGTAGAGCACAATGTTTACTATGATAGACCTGCTCTGTACGATTGGCATGGGGAAGAATATGATGATAACGCGGAGCGTTTTATCTTCTTGTCTCGTGCTGCAATGCAGGTGGCATTGTCTCTTGATATGAAAGTTGACATTCTTCACGCTAATGACTGGCATGCGGCGTTGAGCTGCGTCTACCTGAAGAGCCCGCTCTATCAGTCTTATGATAACTTTGCTGATACTAAATCAGTACTGACTCTTCACAACATGGGATACCAGGGAATCTTTGATAAAGAAAATTTCTATGCGACTGGTTTAGACTGGAACTGTTTTGATCATTCCTGTCTGGAGTACCATGATCAGATTAACTTTTTGAAGGCCGGAATTATGTGCGCTGACAAAGTTAATACAGTGAGTCCTACGTATGCTTCTGAAATTCTATCACCAGAATTTGCATTTGATCTAGAAGGTCCGCTTCAGCATGTGGACTTTCTTGGGCGTTTGAGTGGTATTCTTAACGGTATCGATGTCGATGAGTGGAATCCGCAAACTGATTCAAAAATTCCTGCGAACTACTCTGCTGATGATTTGTCAGGGAAAGAGATTTGTAAAGCGGAACTACAGAAGGAGTTCGGTCTACCAGTTAAGAAAGATGTGCCTGTTTTCGGCGTGGTTTCACGTTTGGCGACGCAGAAAGGTTTAGATGTTTTTGCTTACTGCATTGACTGGATTTTGGAAAATGATGACATTCAGTTCGTGGTTTTAGGTTCTGGAGATAAAGCGTTGGAAGGACGTTTGCAGTATCTTGCTTATAGATATCCTGAAAAGTTCGCGTGCTTTATTGGTTATAATGACAAGTTATCTCACCTTGTGGAAGCGGGAAGCGACATCTTTATTATGCCTTCACGTTATGAACCTTGCGGTTTGAATCAAATGTACAGTATG
>DDLT01000310.1 GCA_002340265.1 Lentisphaeria bacterium UBA2565
CCTCCAAAGTTGACGCTTACCAAGCTTCACATCAGTTGCACCTTCTGGAAGGTCTACAGTGTAGAAGTCAGCATCTACAGCTAGAACAGTTTGAGTTTTAGCTTCACCGTTAAGTGTGTAAGTCACTTCGTATGCTTGAACATTTACTTCGTCTTCAACTGTCCAAACAAGTTCTGTACCTTCAAGAGACACTTCAAGACCAATCGCAGGGGTAATTGTGTCACGGCGTGTAATAGTTGCCGCTTCGTCGACAGTTCCCTGAATAGTGAAGTCATCAATAAGTTTAAAATCCCAGGCACTTGTACCGCCGTCTACAATTCGAAAATATACATTATTTCCTTTTTCTGCGCTAAGGTCAAAAGTTGCTTCAGGCAATGATGCTCCAGTAGCAGTATTACTAGGAGCTGTTGCAAGTAATGTACCATCAGCTTTATAAGCTGCGAAGAATGTATTAGCCGATCCGCCACTGTGTTTAAATGAAACTACACCATTACCTTCTGGTGCAATAGTAAACACAGGAGACTCAATAACACCCAGAGCTGAGTTATCCTGACCCGCACCAACACCTTCAATTGTCGCCGCGGCGGAAATACCAGGAAATGGACTCCAGCCGGACCATACTATCTGAGTTAGGTTTGAGCCGTCAATTCCATCATTTGCGTCTGGGATAATAAACCAGTCAGTAACAGTCGCTTCCGCAGGATCAGCAGTGTCGAAATCATACCGCAGGATTCCACGACGTTCATCTGTTTCCGCAACATTAACAGCTCCGGCAAATTGAATATTATCAACTAGGATATGTCCATAACCACCTCCCGATTCATCAACAAGGCGAAAATAAACATTTGAACCTTTGTAAGCACTCATATCCCAAGTCAGCGTCGGGTTATTGTTAGTATTGTTATTACCAGTGCTTCTAAACAATTCGGTATCTGTCTCCGCATCAAAGACTGCAAGGTGTCTGTCTTTCCCATCAAATAGATCCTCATTACCGCCACCTAAAACAAAAGTAACAAGTCCATTTTCACCAACAGCGTCACTCAAAGTGATAACAGGTGACTCAATAACCCCTACATAAGCTTCAGAAGCAGCACCGCTGTCATTTGAATAAAAGGTGTTTAGACAGTACTCACCACTGATCGCATTTTGATACCCTGCTGCACCAGGTTTGTTCACAGGGTCTGTTAAGGTTCCACCATCCAGAATAATCCAGTTCTGCAGAGTGTCATCCTCAAAATCATAAGCAAAGTTGTTAGGAGACACAGTGGTTGCCACATTACCAGCAGCATCAGGAGATGTACCAGCAGCAGTTGTGACATTTATTTTGTAATAATAAGTCGTGCCATATAGAAGACCTGTTACATTTTCAGTAACTGTACCGCCAACTGCTCCTGTAGTGATTGAAGTATTATCATAACCAGTCACTTTGTTAGTGAAGGCGGCATCTGTAGCGATAGTCAGACCATAAGAAGTTGCACCTGCTATTTCATCCCAGCTAAGGTCAAAAGACGTGCCTGCCACATTTGAAGTCATCACGCCAGTCGGTGCCAAAACTGCCGGAGCGACAGCTTCAATTACGACAGCGGTCATAATTGCCGTTCCACCGACAGGGTTAACAGAAACCGCTAGAGAACCGTCACCCGCTGGCGCAACATTAGATAATACACCACCTGCATCCTCAAGAGTTGTAGCAGCCCATCGCACATCATTTCTTACAACATTAGATGAAATAGTTACCCCACCTACTGCATCAAAACGATATTGCCAGCCTTTAATAGTGGCGTTGCCATCGAAGAAAGCATAAACTCTAACATTATATACTAAACTTGTATCCAACCCGGAAAAAGTCAGCGTAGGTGTTCCACCATAAACGATACCAGTACCAGCTGCAGAAGTGAAGTAAGTATCTGTTCTTCCACCACCTGCTCCAATCCAGTCACCGCCTGCATCGGCTGCGTTCACATTATTTGCAGCAACAGCCACCCCGACATTGTCAAGAGTTTTAGCACCTGTTCCGTCAGCGGTCCAGGTAATAACTGTACCAGCCGCTGCAGATGCATTTTTCCCCTCAAGGGCATTGTAGCCCGTATAAGTGGTTCCATTCGTCGCACCAACTTTTACGGCAATTACATCACCATCAGCTAATGGCGCTGCAAGTGCCGAACTAATTAAACCCATAGCACAGAAAAGTGCCGCCAACGTTTTTTTCATTCCCATCTTCATTTCTCCAATTTAGTTAATAACTATATTTAAAAAATTAAACTACATTCACTAAATAATATCCAGTTCTGCCAGCATAGTGACAGCACTTTTAACTTTTTTTGAAAAAAGTTTTTATTAAGCTCAGAAAAAATAAAAACCACCATGAAGACACGGGGATTCTCCAAATGCTTCGCATTTCTCGAAAGGTGTTTTTAGAACGTTCAATATCAAACTTTCAACACTGAACGTCGAACAAAAGTTAAATGCTAATAACTAAGTACAGCTACCCACATACTAAAAGATGATCACGCAGAGACGCGGAGAACGCGGAGATTCTCCAAATGCTTCGCATTTCTCGAAAGTTTTTTTTGAACGTACAACATCGAACTTTCAACACAGAACATCGAACTGAATACAAATAACAATTCGAAGCGTGGACAAATAAATCAACAATCAGCATTCAGAAATCAGCAATCCAAAAACTGCTAACCGTGTACCGCTTACCGTATACTAAATGATAATCACGCAGAGGCACTGAGAACGCAGAGGTCTCCAAATGCTTCGCATTTCTCGAAAAGTATTTTTTGAACGTCCAACATCGAACTTTCAACACTGAAGGTCGAACAAAAGCTAAATGCTGATAACTAACTACTGCGAACCGCATACTAAAAGATTGTCACGCAGAGGCGCGGAGAACGCAGAGGTTCTCCAAATGCTTCGTATTTCTCGAAACATAATCATTTAATCAGCGCTTTTTCCTAAAAACTAACAGCTAGATGCTAGTAACTAAAAACTATGTACTGCTAACCGTGCACCGTGTACTGCTTTTATTATTTAGCTTGATAGGACTGTGATTCTCCAGATTCATAAACCACTACAAGCTTAAGAGTTAGTCCGGCCGGTATATTCAGTGAGTACATATCCGGGTCGACAGCAGGAACTGTTTCGAGAATCTTTTTTGTTTTTACATCAACTAAGCGGTACTCTTTCACTCCAGTTTCGTCTTCTACCTTCCAGTTAAATTCTGTTCCTTTATATGAAAGCTGAATATTTCTTTTAGGCAATGCCACTTTTCGACGCCTTGCAGTAGCAATTTCATTAACAATTCCGTTAATTCTAAAATCATCAATAAGTTTAAATCCCCACGGTTTCGTAGAATTATCAATAAGTCGGAAATAGACGTTTTTACCTTTATAGCTACTTAAGTCAAAAGTCGTGGTTGATGTTGCAAGTTTGGTATTTTGTCTGTCAGGAGCTTTTGCAATTTTTCTATTATTTGAAGCAGAAAGAACTATGAATCTTGCGCCAGGATTGCCACCAGCATGTTTAAACGAAACAATGCCATCACCATCTTTTGCAACTGTAAACACCGGCGATTCAATAATACCAATTGCTGAGTTATCCTTACCCGGCGTGGTACCTTCAATGCTCATCATTGCCGATACACCTTGGAACGCAGTCCACCCTTTCCAAACAACCTGAGTCAGGTTTGAACCTTCAAATCCATCTTTTTCATCAGGAACAATAATCCAATCAGACAATAACGGTTCTGCAGAATCTTCAGAGTCAAATTTGTAAAGCGTTCCAGTCGGCATATTACAAACCTCCAACACAACCGCATTGATAAAACCAGTTGTTCTAACAGTCAAAGAACCATTCGCTTTAGGAGATACATTCGAGAAAACCATCCACGAGCCTTCGAGTGTGTTCGCATTCCAACGTGCCGCACGGGTTACAACTCTAACAACTTTTTCTGCCCCATCGACAACTACTCTATCTTCCTTGTCTCCATTGTCACCTATCAGAGCATAAACTCTAACGTTGTAAGCAAGGTTTTGGGGTAACTTTTCAAAAGTTGTAGCCGTACTTGGAAACAGTAAGTCTTCAGCCTCGGTCGTGTAATAACGATCTTTTACTGTCCCAGACCAATTTACACATGCTGGGTCGGTTCTAAATTGATCTCCCATGGTTAACTGAATAGAAATACCATCGGCAACCTTACCGCTACCGTATTCAACAACAGAGCCGGCAGGAATAGTTTGGCCTTTCTTATCAATTAAATTAAAGTTTTGTGGAGAACCGCTAGATGAGCCATAATCAACAGCAATAGCATCGCCGTTTTTCAGAGGAGCTGTAAAAACATCCCCTACAAGTATAAGAACAAGATAAAATATTTTCACAGATTTTTGCATAATCATTTCCCCCTAATTGATTAGATCATACGCGACGATTTTAATAATTTCTAAAATAGTTAGCTTACAAAATAATATCCAAATTTAATGACTTAGTGACAGTAATATTAATTTTTTTTGGGAAAAGCGACAAGGTCATCCGACTACAGGCTTTAGGCGCAAGGGGTTTATTAAAGTTTAACCATAGAGATCACACTGTTTTTAAAAGAAAAAACCTCCCTGACCAGATTTGATCAGGGAGGTTTCAATGGGAAAGTTTAGTTGTTATTCTGACACTGTTTCCGCTGGAAGAAGTAGTTCTTTTTCTTCTTTGGAGAAGAACCAGTAGGATTTTCCTAGATTCAGAATTTCTCCCGGAAGCAGTTTTTCATACTGGCTGTTCCATTTGAATGCCTGAATCGTGCCTTCATCTGGCATCACACTGGTTCTAACCGGACCGAGAAGGTTCCAACCCGGAAATAGGTCCAATTCAGGGTTCACAGGGTTTCCTTTCAGAATAATTTGGGCCGGTTTACGGGAAAATACCCATATTCCCTCTTTGGCTTCAATTTCATCAGCTCTTTCATATCTGTTTTTTTGATTACTCCACTTCCAAACCGGCGGTAGAATATCATAAAGAGCTGTCAGTTCGTCACTACTGATCGAGAATGGTAGAGCAAGAAGGTTCCAGTCTTTATTTAGATCAAGAACTGTCACAATTCCCACATCAGCCGGAATATAAGTTGCACCGTTTTCGTCAAACGCCACCAAACGGTAGTTTTCGCCGTTGTTCTCCGGATCAATAACCTGATAACTGTCCTGACCTGCTGGAACTGTAGCCACTTCCACCCACTGTCCATCAACCAGTTTTTCAACCTTATAACTTGTGACGGTTTCATCATTCTGAGGCGTCCAGGTAATGACATTTTGCCCATCATCATTGATGTTGATGTCAAAGGTCATTGTCAATGGCGGCGTAATGTCACGATACTGATAATGTTTCTCTCCATTCAGGATTGCCTGCTGCGACTTTTCTTCTTCGGTCATATTTCTGCTGTATCTCACCACACGTCGCATATCATGGTCTAGTGACGGAGTTTCATACTTTTGCATATCTTCGCGCGGATGTTCTGCCAAAGCGGCTTTACCTTTATTGATAATCGCCAAAGCTTCTGCTTTGTTTGCTTCGCTAACTCGTGAAAGAATTGGGCTCAACTCAGGACGATCAAAACTTACCAGAGACCCTTTTCCATCAGCGCCATTCATTTCGAAGTTTTTACGATTCACATTCGCAAGACTCATTAATCGGTTGTAGTCGCTGTTTGAAAGTGGAATTCGACCAGCATAGTAAGATGCATACGCGCCGTAATAGACACCATTACAGTCAATCCAGCTGATAATTCGTTCCAAATCTTCCTGAGAAATATTGAAGTCCTTCACACCATCATTATTCAAATCTTCGTGTTCATGCATGATTTTTTTGATTAATGTACTTTTGTGACTTCCCCAAGAGTAGGCCGGAAGTACACCCGGTGGTCCATCATTGACAATGCTGACGAGAACTTCACGCGGCCCATCATAACGCAAACGCGATTTTCTAAGAAGTTCCAAGTATGAGTTGTTAAATACAAGTCCTAAATCGCCTGCGAGGTTCAACATAGGAGAACCGTCCGCCTTAGTTTTTCCATAATCATGACAACTCACACAATTGCGATCAAAAGCCGGTTGAATCTCAGTGTAGTAGTTCAACTGTGGTGTTTCTTCATAACTGTTATAACCATGCCAAGGTTGGATTTCACTCGCCGGACGTTTCAATGCCATCGTATTCATAGAATTCACAGGCGGAGACAAGCGATTTTCATGACAACCAATACAACCGGCAATTTCCCCTGGTCTAACCATTGTTCCGGTACGCATTGCCTGAATCATCATCTTATTCTCATCGAGAAGCAAAAAATGGATAAATCTGTCTGCCGGCACTTTAAAATGAGCAGAACCATCGGCTTCAACAGGCACATCTCCCAGGATTCTCTTATTATTTGTCAAGTTCCAGTTCATCGGCGAAGCCTGACGTGCATCAACGTTAATTGTGCGACTTTCGTTCCAAAACTTTTTAGGTGGAGCTTCAAGAATTCGCAACCATTTTACCGTACCGCGCTCCACTTCAATCATCTCATCACCATCACCCTGATACACATCCATCACATACATTGTGCCCTCTTTCTGGGTCAAATCAATTCGGGAAGGAACAATCGGCGGACGCTTGCGTGCCGCAATCGGCATTGGAGAAAAACAGCTTTGATTTGCGGCAGGTTCTGAATAGACAAGTGTTTCATTACCAAACATATCGACAAGGAAAATTCCCATATCACAACTGTTGTTAGCATCACTTTTATTCCCATACTTAGCTTTCCAGCCTCCGATGGTTTTAGAAACAAGGAAGTAAGTGCCACCTTCATCACCTTTCAACAAATCATGCAAAGGATATGGATCTTCATATTTAACAGAAACCTGTCTAAATTTATCAATCCCTCCACCTGCAAAGTAACTACTATTCATACTTCTGTGAATCGACTTATCGGAAGGAAGCAAAAGGCTCTTAGCGTTTGCCGGCCACATTTTCTCAACTGGTTCTGGCCCTTCCATTCCCTTTGAACGATCTACAACAGCTAAGGCTCCCCAAGGTCCATCGTGACAGGAACCATAGATACAAACCGCTTTATTTGTTCCAGGAATAATTCGTCCGTCTAGCATCGCACCTGGTGTCCAAGCATTATTTCCCATGTAAAGTTGGTGACTTGTCCCGTCAGGATTTGAAGTCCAAAGCCCGAGAGAAGGGCCAAAATGGCGGTCAACATATTCCCAGCGACTGTACATCACACGACCATCCGGCATTAAATTCAAATGAAAGTCTGCCAAGTTATTACGACTAATTTGAACAATATTTGCACCGTCCGCATCCATTTGGAACATATTCGGCTGTGCGTGAATATTACATTGGCAATATTTAATTTCACGAGTTGAAGCAAAGACAATTTTTCCATCCGGCATATAAACCGGATCCACATCCGCCAATTCTCTACCGAAGGTCAACTGCTTAAGTCCAGTTGAGTCTGCATTCATTTCATATAAATGGTAATCGTCATCCTTATTACGGCGCATCGAGAAAAGAATTTTTTCACCGTCAAAACTGACCTCAGGATCACGAACGACCCCTTTTGGTAGTTCAATCAACTTTTCCACATTCTTAACCGAACCGTCTGAGTTGAAGTGAACTTTACGAAGCGATGCACCATCTTCACGCCACATCTTCAAACCGGCACAATCCGTCTGCGGTTCTTCACCGTTCTGATACATCGTACCATGCGGACAGTGACTTCCCCAGTATTGCTCGCGCACCGTCACAAGCAACGGTTGGTCAATAAGGTAAGGATTGCTGAGAAGTACTTTACGTTTGAAAGCCTCGACTTCTTCGATCAGTTCAGCGACGTTGTTTGAATCAATTTCAGAGGAATCAACTATATTAATGTAATTTTGTATCTGTTCACGGTAAGCTTCAGCGGGGTATTTTTCTTCTGGAAACTTTCCAGACAAATCATCAATAACCGGAGTTATCTCATCAAACTGCAATGATGCTAAAATCTTCTCTTTTAAAATCGCTTCTCTTCTTTGAGCTGTAAGTTCCTCGTTCACTACGGCATCAATCACAAGGTTATCAATCATCACATGTCCCCAGCCGCCGGTTTCTGTATCCACAAGCTTGAAGTAAATATCTTCACCAACGTAAGCTGATAAATCCCAAATCCTAGCAACAGGATTAATACTATTGACACCGTGAGACTTTTTAAGTTCATTCCCTTCTAAATCATAGACTGCAAAATAAACTCCGGCACCTTTTCCTCCACCTTGCAGGAATGTGACTTCTCCTGCTGAAAGTGTAAGAATCGGTGATTCTACAGATCCAGTCAACGGATCATTACCATTTTCAGCACCACTTTTCCCATCATAAAGTGTACTCAGAATATAGTTACCTTCAGACTTATAAGCATTTTCAGGAGAAACACAAAAACTAAAGCTTCCTTCGCTGACATACCAACCTTGGGAGCCATCCTCAAAATTATAAACTAATTGATTCGCTAAACTCACATCGCCCTTGTTAACGACAATATCATCGACTAAGACATGTCCCCAACCTCCACCTAATGTATCAACAAGTCGAAAGTAAACCTCTTGACCGCTGTAGGCTGACAAATCCCAAGTTCTTATAGGAAGGTTTTCAACCACGTCTGTTCCAACAGAACGGGCAATTTCAGTACCATCAGCCTGATATGCGGCAAAGTAAACACCATCTCTGGCGCCACCACCCTGCATGAAAGATACAATCCCGTTGGTCAGTGTGATATTTGGAGAACGTACACTTCCCGTAAGGTTATCATCACCGGCAGCAATGTCCTGTCCGTTGTAAAGCGTACTTATCGCATAAGTGCCGCTTATATTTCCCGCATAAAGATTTTTTGTGGTTGCTGCAACACATTGTGTAAATGTCGAACCTTCCTCCACAGTCCAACCTTGTGACGTTCCATCTTCAAAGTCATACCTCAGTTCCTCAGAAACTCCGCTCAAACCGGCCAGCAGCGCCAGCCATAACATACATTTTTTCATTTTTGACTCCCTTTGTCAACGTTAAATTTTCAGTCCCCCAATACATAAATACCATCTATAAAAACAATATCCACATTTAAAACAATATCATTTCCAATTTCCTCGAAGAAAAGACAACACCTAACCTGTTCACAATCAACACTTTTACAAACATACAATCTGCTTAACCTCACTAAATAATATCCAGTTAAATGAAAATCGTGACACGGTTTCTCAACTTTTTTTGAAAAAAATGCTAAAATATATTTTTTCCAATTTTAATTTAAAGACACAATTCTAAACCACGCGTGGTAGACCTCTTTGCATTCTTATGAGCCATATTGAAAAGAAACGTATACTGCAAAACGATAAGCTTCCACCTGCTAAATATGACTTAAGGTTCATCGTGAAAAGCATTCAAACTAGAAAAACACTTATTGAAAAAATCATTGAGAATGATGATAATGCCTCATGGGAAACATTCTGTGACTCCTATCAGGATTACATCTTTGTCATGATAAAGAACATGGGTGTTTCGCATCAGGACAGTGAAGATTTGAAGCAAGATGTGCTAGTAAAAGCTTGGAAAGCGCTACCTAACTTCACTTACGACCCCGAAAAGGGCAAATTCCGTTGGTGGCTTTTCACAATTGTAAAAAACACAGTTTACCGGCATTTTCGTGATAAATCGAAAGATGTCAGCACTGAAACTGACAGCGATTTGGTTGAAATAGATAGCTTTATCGAACCAGAAGTGGAAAAGCTTGCTGAAGATGAATGGAAACGTTTTGTCGTGAAAAAGGCATGGGAGATTGTTGCTAAAGAGTTCGAACCACATGTCCTCGAAATTTTCACAAAGCTTTCAGAAGGGCACAAGGTGAAAGATATCGCCATCAATTACGATATAAAAGAGAACACCGTCAATGCCTATAAAAGCCGCGTAAGAAGACGGCTCTATCGTGAAATTGTCAAAATCGAGCATGAGCTGGACTGCTGATTATGGACCTTCCTGAACTTTCTTTCGATAGCCTTGTCGAATACTTCGACGATGCCAACTCACTTCAGTACATCACTGAGAATGATGAAGAGTTGAAAAACACCATTTACAGCTCTCTAAAAAAATCAAAAAAACGCTATTGGATTAAAGAAAAGATCAACGAAGGCGGAATTAAGAACATCCTTGAAGTACGAGACGAATCAACAGGTCGAACCGTTGCAATGGCCGTTCTAAAGAAATGTGAGAATGTCCATCACATTGAAGATTTTCTGCGTGAAGCACGAATCACAGCGACACTTCAGCATCCGGGAATAATGCCGATTCACGACATTGGATTGAATGATGCTGACGAACCATTTTTCACCATGAAGTTGATAAAAGAAGGCTACGACCTTTCAACTGCAATCAACAAAATCAAAAGCGGGAAAAAGGCGGGAAACTATAACAATCTAAATGACCGCCTCGAACTATTCCTGAAAATTTGTGATGCCGTCGCCTACGCCCACTCAATGGGGGTTATTCATCTTGACCTGAAACCTGAAAACATTCAGCTAGATAGTTTTGGCCAAGTTCTCATCTGTGACTGGGGTCTTGCCCAACTTTGCGGTACTCCTTCACAAACGACGTTTGCCGATCAGGAAACTGCCACTTCTCTCGACTTCATCAACATCACGTTAAATGGGATGATAAAAGGCACACCGGGCTACATGGCCCCGGAACAGGCGACCATTGAGAAAACAAAAAAAGATCACCGTACCGATATCTATTCACTCGGGGCAATTCTCTATACACTTCTCACCTTCCGTCTTCCCATAAGACGTCATCGAGAAGTGAAAAAAATGCTCGAAGATACACAAGCGGGACGAATTGTTCCACTCAAAGAGTGGAGTAAAACACAGCCGATTCCGGAGAGTCTAAAGCAAGTGACAATGCAGGCGATGTCACTTGATCCGAATAAAAGATACCAATCGGTGGAAGAACTTCAAAATGAAATAAGATCCTATCTGAACGGTTTTGCCACAAATGTGGAAGAGGCCGGTTTTTTCAAACTTTTAAAACTTTTTTACCAGCGCAACAAAGTAAAATTCAACTTAATCGTCACAAGTCTAATTCTAATTGTCTCCACGACATCTTTCATGTTTTTAAGACTAAGCAAAAGTGAGAAACTTGCACACAAAAACGAACAAATTGCAATACAGAATGCAAAGAAGGCCAGAGAATCTGAACAAAAGCTCTATGACAGTCTTTTAAAGTTAAAATATGCGGAAATGAAGACAAAAGATCTGGAACTGTTGGCGATTCCGTCAAAATATGCAAAAGCTCACACGATTTTCTATAACCAAAAGGACTTTGACAAATCTTACAAACTTCCAAAAGAGATAACTCAGACTAACTGGAGAGATCATCGCTCTTGGGAACTATTGACAGTTTACGCATTCACTGCCCAAAATTTTTCTGACACAATCTACTACACCGACGTACTTCTAAGTTTAGAAATAACAACAGGCTTACGAGAAGTGATATCCATAATCAAAGCATTAGCCGTAAAATATCAACCTTTACTAAACCCAAAAACAAAGAAACTAGATGAGGCTAACTACAAAGCTTTACTCAAAGATTGCGCCGCAATTCCACAAGTGGTGATTCGAATTCTTAATTACCGAAATATTCACAATCAACTCACCACAAAACCACGAGTAATTCCTGGAAACGTAGAATGAAAAAACAGATTACTTTCGGCGGTTTTATCGAAATCGGTATCATCCTAACCAGTCTGCTCAGTGTTATTAGTTCGTACTTTCACGGCATACGACTTTTTGAACTGACATCTCATTTCAAAATGCAATATTTCATTGCATCCGTAGTTCTTCTGATTTTCTTTGCAACCCGAAAGAAGAAGTTCGCATCAATCTGGTTTCTTATTCTAACGATTTATAACGCCGCTTTTATCATCCCTTGGTATATATCTGCAGGCAACCTAAACGCAAACGTAGATCGGGAGCTCAAAATTCTTCACTCGAATGTGTACACATCAAACGAAAACTACGAAAAGCTTGTGGAACTCATCAACACGGAATCTCCCGACCTAATTTCACTACAGGAAGTCAACAATTGGTGGCTCAAAGGAATTGCCGAAATAAAAAAGAGTTATCCTTATCATGTTGAAATTCCACGCCCCGACAACTTCGGCATCGCCCTCTACAGTAGATTTCCAATAACACAACATTCCGAGCTGACAGAAAATTTGTTCAGAGTCCCGACCATTGCAGCAACGATACAACTAGAAAATCGTGAATTGAAAATCATTACCACTCACCCGGTTCCACCAGTCAGCAACAACTACTTCAAAAGAAGAAATCAACAACTTCAATTCGTAGCAAAAAAATGTGCAACACAAACAAAACCAACCATTCTCATCGGCGATCTGAACGTTTCCATGTGGTCGCAAAACTACCAAAAATTTGAAGAGACATCAAAACTCATAAGCAGTCGTAAAGGTTTTGGACTTCAACCCACATGGCCTTCGAATCGATTTATACTGCAAATCCCCATTGATCACTGCCTCATTTCAAAAGACTTTAAAGTTATTGAAACTCGAACCACAACCGACATTGGCTCCGACCACCTCCCATTATTTATCAAATTATCGTTATAACTGTTAACTGTTGTAATCTAATAGGGTATAAATAATAAAAGAAAAGAGGAGCCTCATGAAGATTATTTTACATACACTACTTTCACTATCATTTATTTCCGTCGCAGAACTACCTGAACAACTTGTACTAAATGCAAAGAAATATACGAAAGAAATCAATTCAACCATCTCCGACAAGTTAAAGAACGGACAAAATGGTTACCTGATTATCACCACCGCAAAAATTGCCAAAGAGTCTAAACTTTTAAAACAGTTTATCAAACATAAGCAAAAGCTAGGCTTTAGTCCCAAAGTAATTACAGAAGCGGAATACGGAAAAGCTGAAGGACAGCAAAAAGCCGCAAACATTCGGAAATGGCTTCAAAATAACTATCAAAAAAACAGTGCAACCTACGCCCTTCTACTAGGTTCACCACACCCATTTCACGGCGACATTCCCCACCAACTGATCCGCCGCGGACAAGTTGACAAATCCTATTCAATCCGAACCGACTACACCTACTCCGACCTGACGGGAGAACTTGATCCAAACCATGATAAAGTTGTTTGCGATGAAAAGAAAGACGTCAATCAGCCCGGTGGTCCGAATGGAATTGCCGACATTTACGTCGGGCGTATTCCCTTCTCCGACATTCCAAAGATTGACAACTACTTCAAACAGGTAATCAAATTCGAGAACCAATCGGCTAATCTGACAAACCGTCATAACGCCCTTTTCGTCAGTTTACACAAAGAGAATCAACAAAAATGGAATCGCGTAAAAAACGAGTTTATGTCCCCCTTAAATGCCAGAAGTTTTACCATTTCTGACGGTGATGACGGCTGGTTCGAAAAACCACAAATCACCTCTTTGGAATCATCCGAAGTTATCGAAACCATCAACAAACACAACTTCGGCTTCATCGGCTTTTCAAACTCAGCCTATTCCTATGGCCTAATTAACAGCCTAAAGATCGATGAAAAAGATTCTATAAACCCATCAAAGCGTGCAGGAATCGCCTATATCGGTAATTGTGATGCAGCACACCCCGAAGCCAAGCAAAACATCACCGGTGTCATCTTAGATAAAATGGCAGTCGGCGTCTACTCCGGCACATCAAACATTAAAATCAAAAAGAAGAAATCCACCGAAGACTTCGGCTTTTACAATCTGGCAGCACTCGGTTGGAGCAATGGGGAAATTCTAGCCCGTTACAACACATCAATTATCAAAAGCACAGGTAAATCTCCCAACGTCTGTTACAACATCACGCTTTTCGGCGATCCCTCAATAATCGCAATGCCAAGTTTAGGAGCCGGACAACCGGCGAAAAGAAAAAAACAACCATTTTCAAAGACATCACTTAGCTACAGTTTCGACAAATCATCTGCCAGTTTTAAACATAAAATTGTCAGCTATGGCTGCGGTGGCGGAGGCTGTGGCGTAAAAATTCACCTTTCAGACCTCAAGCTAGTGGAAGGAAAAATCAAAAAAGCGATGAAATTTAATGGAAGGTTCAACAAGTACGGTGGCGCTATTGCTGATGAGAAAACACCCGATGCGCTACGCGATGACTATCATCTATCATTCTGGCTCAAGCTGGATAAAGATGCAAAAAAAGCCTCAATCATCAAAAAAGAAGATTCCTGGGACATCGCCATCGAGAATAATCAGCTGATATTTAAGTTCTTTCAGAATAGTTTTGATGAAAACACCATAGTCGAAACTAGAACCAAAGGAGTTGATTTCGACCAACATTACTGGAACAAAATTGAAATGAAAATCGACCGATCCGAAGAAGAACTAACCGGCTGGTTAAACGGAAAATTAGTTGGCAAAGCAAAACTCAAAGCAAAACTTCCATCGGGTTCTGAAAGTATCATCATGATTGGGCAAGGTTGTCAGGGAATCATCGATGAACTCGAAATCAAAAACTACATCAAATAAGCCATCATAAACGATGACTACAAAAAAAAATCCGCCCTGCTCTCACAGGACGGATTCAGACTGTGGACAAAGCCTG
>DDLT01000198.1 GCA_002340265.1 Lentisphaeria bacterium UBA2565
AGGCTTTGTCCACAGTCTGAGACAACGCAGTTGTCGTTATCATCATTCCAACTGCCGAGGCTTTTGAAATTGTCGGAACAGACGGTGACGGTAACGATATTACCAGAGTTTCACAGATTTGTGATGACATTAAAGCGATTGCGAAACGTACTACCGAGATTAGAAAGCTTGCCGTCAATGGCGATCGGACTGTGTTCTTCTGTTACGACACTGGCGACGATTGGATAGCTTTTTTGACTGGCAATATCGAGCTAGTAGCATGTTGGAAGGCATGTGTTGATAGTGGTCGCATGGTTCTTGATGAAAGATTTCCAGTTACATTGCAAGCGTTAAAGGACAACGGCGTGGTTGTAGATGCTCTCGATGAGAACGATCAACCCACGGGTGTTATGCGTTGCGTGCTGTCGGTGAGTGACGGTGAGGTTTTCAAGAACGGTTACGAGTTACCAGTCTCGTAACAAAACCAACTCCGATGCAGAGTAAAAAAAACTGCATCGGAGTTGACAAAACTAATCCCGATATTCTTAATAATTATGAAACAAAACCATTTCCCACAAGCCGCAAGAAAATTCACCAATTCAAGCAATTAACAAAACTAGTCACCATGAACTGACAAAACCATTCCCTCCACTACACCTGCATGGGGTTCTCTTTCCCGGTAAAGGGCTTATTTAGGTTTGTTTGCATGGATACAATTATGGGCACTCCCATTTGCGCACCATTAGTCTTAATTAAATAATCGAACCGCGTATGGAGCTTACCTTGAAAACACCGTTCGTGTTGGCTGAAGTCGTAAGCACGTAATCTCACGAATAACGCTAAATGAAGATAAAAATTGGAGTGCAGCGAACACTGAAGAAGCTTAAGTTAGGAAGCACTTAACAGACTACTGCTGTGGGCTGCTGAGACCGGCCATATCAAAAAAAATGAAGCGACTACACTTAACGATGACTGTATTGTTCTTCATTTAACTGCTTCGCAATCACCTAACTTACGAAACAGCTAAACATCTAATCACCTAACTAACAAACCATCTAAACACCTAACCAACAAACCACCTAGCTAAAGCAAATGCCTTCCGCCATCGACGTGAATAACCTGTCCGGTAATGTAACTGCTTTCCGTTAGAAATAGCACGGCTTTCGCCACGTCTTCAGGCTGACCGATGTTCTGTAATGGAAGCTTTTTGGAGATGACTCTGAAAAGTTCAACCTCTTCCTCATTTGACGGTAAAATCAGACCGGGAGCCACACCATTTACACGAATATTTGGTCCTAGTTCACGAGCGGCAGTTCCGGTAAATCCTGCCAACGCCTTTTTTGCCATCAAATAAGCAGTATGTTGATACACATTTGTGGAGATGTAAGTATCAAGAATATTGCAGACAGAGCCGTTTTTAACGACTTTAGCAAAAGCTTTTGTAAGGAAAAACGGCGCTTTCAGATTCACGCCCATTTGCAGGTCGAAAAGCGCCTCATCAGTCTGCATCAGCGTACCCTGACCGAAAACCGAAGCGTTGTTAACCAATACGTTCAAATCAGGAAATGTGTCTAAAACCGATTCAACCAGATGCGGTAACAGTGCAGCTTTGTTCAAATCCTGCGAAAATAGTTCGCATTTCACACCGTAATTTACCCGAATATCCTTTGCTGTCTCTTCCGCCTCTTCAACCGAAGAGTTGCAATGTAGCGCAATATTGTAACCGGCTTCCGCAAACATCAGGGCAAAATATTTGCCCAGTCGACGAGCCGATCCTGTAATCAAAGCAGTTGCCATAGTTCTACCTCACTTATACCTTAAAAGGTTATATTTTAAATGGTCCTAAAGGCGTATTCTGAACGGCAATTTCCACATCAAAACGCCCGTGTAAACTGTTTTCTTCAAGCGTAAGGTTAACAGCTGACTGCACTTTTTCAATCGAATTTGAGTCACGACTTATATGTCCAAACACTACTTTCTGTGTATTTTCACCAACCGCTTCCACCATCAGCTTCATCGCATCTTCATTTGCCAAATGACCGATTCTACTGGCGATTCGTTGCTTGATACTCCACGGACGATTGATTTCCTGAAGCGTTTTATAGTCATAATTACTTTCAATCAGCATAAAATCGGAATTTTTCACATGGTGAACAATCATTCGCCCTGCCAATCCTAAATCAGTCACAAACGACGCCTTCTTACCATTACAGGTCAAACTATAAGCCGTCGCATCAGCCGCATCATGCGGAACTGGAAAAGGATTCACCTCA
This sequence comes from Lentisphaeria bacterium UBA2565, assembly GCA_002340265.1. Lineage (GTDB taxonomy): Bacteria > Verrucomicrobiota > Lentisphaeria > UBA2565 > UBA2565 > UBA2565. The sequence continues at coordinate 2,253 of DDLT01000198.1, forward strand.
AAGTCGCCGACGATAAACTTCTGTCCCGACATAAAAAGGTTGAAATGCTCAGGCGCATGATTTTTATAACGCAGTGCCTCCGCTGTATCCATATTGGCATAAACCGGAATATCGTATTTATTCGCCAGCACACGCAGACCTTTGATATGATCAGAATGCTCGTGAGTCACCAGAATACCGTCAAGTTGCGACGGTTTTATGCCGAAACCATCCAACCGCTCCACGATCTGTTTACAACTGAATCCTGCATCAATCAGCACACAGCTGTCATTACTTTTGATTAGCGTACAGTTTCCGCTACTGCCGCTGCCGATTATCATAATTTCCATATTGAATTGTCTCATTAATAGTTCTTAAGCTTTCAGAAGATGAATCGAAATAAACCTTTTTCAACGCATTTTCATTCTCTATTCTGAATCATTTGACTATTGATAGCCAATTTTACCCACAAGCCATTTGCCAACATTTTAGATTGCAGTAGGTTAAAAGCTCAACAAGGAGATTCATCATGAACTGGAATGAACTAAATACGCATAAATTAGAAATGTATAGCACACAATGGTGCGGCGACTGTGTGCGTCTGAAACGTGTTTTTGCAGAAAAAAATGTCAACTACACCGAAGTGGACATCGAAGCAAATCCGGAAGCGGCAAAAGAACTGCAGGAAGCAACTGGTCGAAGTGCGATTCCATTTGTAAAAGTTGATGGCTCCTTCTTCATCCGCGGCTGGCATAACGAAGCGCCGGGAAGTTGGGAC
>DDLT01000188.1 GCA_002340265.1 Lentisphaeria bacterium UBA2565
GATTGAAGGGATTGGTCATAGTTATGATTTGAGCATTTGTGCAGTTCCGCTTTTGTATGAGGCAGAACTGGCGGATTTGTTCGATGTGATTGTGACGGTTTCGTGTGAGAAAAGTGTTCAGCAAACACGTTTGTCTGAACGCGGTTGGAGTAAGGAGGATATTGAGGGACGTTTGAATCGGCAGTTTTCTATGGAAAAGAAGGAGGAATTAGCCGATTATGTAATTTCTAACATTGGTGACGTAGAGTTCTTGAAACGCCAGTGTGAGATTCTTATCAATGACTGGAAGCAATTTCCAGTGAACAGTTAACCTGCAAACAGGTAAAATCTATGAGCGAAGACAATTCAAAAGTTGTAGCTAAGGATGCCGCGACGGCTCCTAAACAAAAAAGCGAGTCTGCTAAGACCGCAAACAATGAGACCCAGAAACGAAGATCTTCAGATTCGGGTTCTAAATCTAATTCCGGTGAGAAACGGGAAAATCGTCCGAACAATAACCGTCAGCGTGGAAACAATCGTGACGGAAGAAGTAATCGCAACAGTCGTGACGGACGTAATAACAATCGCAAATATTCTAAAAAGCAGAACAATCAGCCGCACGATGAGCGCTTTGACAAGGTTTCTAATTTGAACCTTATGGATCTTCAGAAGAAGACGGCGCAGGAACTTGCTCAGATGGCTCTTGAACTTGAGATTGAGGGTGTTGGTGCGCTGAATAAGAATGAACTTGTCGGACAGATTATCAAGGCCGATGCCGAGAAGAACGGCATGATGCACGGTGGTGGTGTGCTTGAGGTTCTTCCAGAAGGATTTGGTTTCCTTCGTTCAATTGCCTACAATTACCTTCCTTGTCAGGAAGATATTTATATGAGCCCTTCGCAGATTCGTCGTTTTTCACTTCGTACAGGTGATACGGTTGCCGGAATTATTCGTCATCCGCGTGAAAAAGAACGTTTCTTTGCGATGTTGAAAGTTGATAGCATCAATGGCGAGCCGCCGGAAGCAAAACGTACTAAGATCCCTTTCGAAAACTTGACTCCTCTTTATCCGCAAAAGCGCGTAATTTTGGAACGCGGAGAGAAAGAAGTTGGCATGAGAATTTGTGATCTTGTCGCACCTGTTGGCTTCGGTCAGCGTGGTTTGGTGGTTGCACCGCCTCGTACAGGTAAGACGGTTTTGATGCAGAAAGTGGCTAATAGTATTACGACAAATCACCCAGATGCAATTTTGATGGTACTTTTGATTGATGAGCGTCCGGAAGAGGTGACTGATATGCAACGTTCTGTAAAAGGGGAAGTTATGAGTTCTACTTTTGACGAACCTGCTGAGCGTCATGTGCAAGTTGCCGAAATGGTTATAGAAAAAGCGAAACGTATGGTTGAACATGGCAAAGATGTGGTTATTTTGCTCGACAGTATCACGCGTTTGGCTCGAGCTTATAATACAGTTTCGCCGAATAGTGGTCGTGTTCTTTCAGGTGGTGTAGATGCGAATGCACTACACAAACCTAAACGTTTCTTTGGTGCGGCTCGTAACATCGAGGAGGGCGGAAGTCTGACGATTATCGCGACGGCTCTCATTGAAACGGGAAGCCGTATGGATGAGGTAATTTTTGAGGAGTTTAAAGGTACAGGTAATATGGAACTGCACCTTGACCGCTCACTGTCTCAGAAACGAATTTATCCTGCGATTAATATCGAAAAGTCGGGAACACGCAAAGAAGATATTTTATTGCATCCTGATGAGCTTGAAAGAATCTGGCTTTTGCGTAAAGTGATGAACGGTGTCCCACCTCACGAGGCGATGGACATGTTGAAAAAGAAATTGAATAAAACGAATTCTAATATTGAGTTTTTAATGGGGCTTAAGGTTTAACTCAAGCCTGTAGTGTTTTAAAGATAATTAATTAATTTATCCTTTTCCGAAAAAGGGATAGATGGAGGAAGTTATTGATGGAAGGTGTTGTTTGTCCTGATTGCGGTTATCATTTCTATTTGGGAGATGCTGATGAAGAGATGGGTTTTTGCCCGAAGTGCGGGGGCTCAATGGGCGGTAGCTCACTCTTTGAAGATTACTCAAATGTCGAGGAAATTGATGAAGATTTTCTTGATGAGTATGATGACGATGAGGTTGCAGATGATGTAGATGAAGATGAGGTCGATGAACTGGACGAAGAAATCGCTCCTGATGCATTTGATGATGCTGATGAGGACGATTTCGACGACGAGGGCGAGTTTGACGATGACGAGGAAGAAGAAGACTTCGATGAAGTTCCAACTAAGTCTACTGATGAGGATGATGACTTTTAGAAGCTTTTAATATATTTCTTTGATAGCAATCACTGTTTTTACGGTGATTGCTGTTTTTGTGTAAATGGGGTGGCCTTTGCGCTTTGTGAATTTGAGCAGAAAAGGCTCTGAAAACCCTTAAATGAGGAAACTCTTATGAGTAGTTTTGACGTAAAAACTGTGGCTGCGCTTTCAAGGCTTGAGCTGACTCCTGAAGAGGAAGCGGCTTATCAGAAAGACCTTGATGCGATTCTGGGCTACGTTGAAAAGATGGCGGAACTTGATATTGCTGATGTTGAGCCGACTGCCCGTGCAGTTGAGATGGACAACGTGTTTCGTGAGGATGTGAAAGGCGAATCAATCGATCGTGATATTGTGATGAAAAATGCTCCTGCAAATGTGGATGATGAACTTTTCCGTGTGCCTGTGGTGATTGATGAGGGAGGCGCATAATGGGTAAGAATGTTGTTCCTGAAAAGTTTGTGTCAATTGCTGAACTTTCTAAAAAGCTTGTAGCTGGTGAAATCACTTCGGTTGAAATCTGCCAGTCGTATATCGATGCGTGCAATGCGACTGAAGCTGACGTGAAGGCATTTCGTGTTCTTGATGCAGAAAAAATTCTAGCAGATGCGAAAGCGTCTGATGCACGTCGCGCGGCTGGCAACGCACTTTCTGCTTACGATGGTGTGCCGATTGGTATCAAAGATAATATCTCTGTAACTGGAGAAGCTTGTGGTTGTGCCTCTAAGATTCTTGAAGGTTACGAAGCGCCTTACGATGCAACTGTAATTACCAAACTTAAAGCCGCCGGTTTTGTCTGTTTTGGTCGTCTAAATATGGACGAGTTTGCAATGGGTTCTTCTACTGAGAACTCCGCTTATGACAAAACTACCAATCCTTGGAATACAGACTGCGTTCCTGGTGGTTCAAGTGGTGGTTCCGCTGCGGCTGTGGCGGCTGGATTCTGTCCTGCAACTCTTGGATCTGATACTGGTGGTTCTATTCGTCAGCCTGCAAACTTCTGTGGCGTGGTTGGTTTGAAACCGACTTACGGACGTGTTTCACGTTTCGGACTTGTAGCGTTCGCATCTTCTCTTGATCAGATCGGTCCTTTGACTGTCACTGTCGAAGATGCGGCGGTTCTACTTGATGTCTTGATTGGTTGTGACAAGATGGATTCTACCACAATTCCAAATCAGGAAGGCGGTTTTGCAGCAGCTCTTTCTGAAGAAACTGCTCCGAAAAAGATCGGTGTTCCAATGAGCTACATTGAGAATGAAGGTCTTGATGCCGACGTTAAAGCGGCTACTCTGAAAGCAATCGAGCAGTTGAAAGCGGATGGTCATGAAATTGTTGAAGTTGAACTTCCTCATGCCGATTACGCAATTGCGGCTTACTATGTAATTGCAACTGCCGAAGCAAGTACCAATCTTGCTCGTTTTGAAGGTGTGCGTTACGGAAATCGTGCTCAGTCAAACGACCTTCTTGAAATGTACACGAAAACACGTGAAAACGGGTTTGGTGCGGAAGTTAAACGCCGAATCCTTCTTGGAACTTTCGTTCTAAGTAGTGGTTATTATGATGCTTATTATCTGAAAGCTCAGAAAGTTCGTACTTTAATCAAGCAAGACTTTGAGAAAGCATTTGAGAAATGTGATGTGATTCTGACTCCGGTAACTCCTTCGACATCGTTTGAGTTCGGTAGTGTGAAAGATCCGCTTCAAATGTACCTTTCTGATATTTATACAATCTCTGTAAACCTAGCAGGAAACTGTGCAATCTCTGTTCCAAATGGAGAAGCGTCAAACGGAATGCCAATTGGTCTACAGTTTATCGGTCCTATCCTTGGAGAAAAAGAGTTGCTACAAACTGCTCACATTTTCGAAGGTCTACAAAAGGAGGCTAAATAATGGAATATGATGTAGTTATTGGTCTTGAAGTACACGTTCAGCTGAAGTCTGAATCGAAGATGTTCTGTTCTTGTGCCAACGAATACGGTGCCGAACCAAACACAAATGTTTGTCCGATTTGTCTTGGTTACCCTGGAGTCCTTCCTGTTCCAAACATCAAAATGATTCAGAAGACTGCACTTGCGGGAATGATGATTGATTGTGATGTGGCGAAATTCAGTAAGTTTGACCGTAAAAGTTACTTCTACCCAGATCAGGCGAAAAACTATCAGATTACTCAGGCGGATCTTCCAATCTGTCTTGAAGGTAAAATTGATATTTCCGGTAAAGGTTTGAGTGGAAAAGATCTTCCAACAAAATCTATCGGTGTTGAACGTATTCACATGGAAGAAGATGTGGCGAAATCTACTCACTTCGGAAATTGCACTGGTGTTGACTTTAACCGTGCGGGAACGCCGTTGATGGAGATTGTTTCGCATCCTGATATGAACAGTGCGGACGAAGTTTACGCTTATCTTACTAATCTGAAACAGGCAATGCAGTATGCAGGAATCTCTGACTGTGACGCGGAAAAAGGTCAGATTCGTTGTGATGTGAATATTTCTCTTAAACCAAAAGGTGCTGAGAAACTGGGAACTAAAACCGAGATTAAAAACTTGAACAGTTTCCGTAACGCGCACGCATCGGTTGAATTTGAAATTAAGCGTCAAACAAAAGTGCTTAACGAAGGTGGCGAAATCTACCAGGAAACTCGTGGATGGAATGCGGAGAAAAACCACACTTACATCATGCGTGTGAAGGAAAGTGCCAACGATTACCGTTACTTCCCGGAACCTGATCTTCTACCTGTGACATTTACGGATGCTGATCTTGAAGAGATTCGTAAAGAGATGCCTGAACGCCCAGCTGAACGCTACAACCGTTATATTAACGAGCTGGAACTTCCTGAATACGATGCAGGTGTTTTGACTTCTGAAAAAGCAATGTCTGACTACTTCGACGCTTGTGTTGCGGCTGGAGCGGAGGCAAAAGCAACTGCAAACTGGATTATGTCGGAACTTCTTCGTGAATTGAACGAAGCAAATCAGACCATCGCTGACTGTAAGGTGAAAGCTGAAGACCTTGCGAAGCTTCTTGGACTTATCGCCAAGAAAACCATCAATGGTAAGATTGCGAAGAAGGTTTTTGCTGAAATGTTTGCATCTGGAAATGATCCGGAAGCGATTGTGAAAGAGAAAGGTTTGGTTCAGGTAACTGACAAATCGGCAATCGAGGCATTTGTTGATCAAGCGATCGAAGCAAATCCTGGTCCGGTTGAGCAGTATAAAGAAGGTAAACCGAATGTAGACAAGTTCTTTGTTGGTCAAGTGATGAAACTGAGTCGTGGTAAAGCCAACCCGGCAATGGTTATCGAGATGATCAAAGAAAAGCTTGGCTAGGAGACGAAGTCTCGCTTCTATTTAATTAATAAAGACTGGATGATTTTATTTTAATTATCCAGTCTTTTTGTCCAGAGGATTTATTATGGAATTAAGAGGAAAAGATCGCCGCTTTTTGCGTGGACTTGGAGTCAATCTTCAAACGCATATTCGCATTTCTAATGGCGAAGTGAAAGATACGCATTTGGATGAAATCGATGTGGCTCTTGAGAAAAATGAGTTGGTAAAAATTAAGCTGATTGGTGCAATGGCGAAAGATGAGAAGAAAGCATTGGCTGAATCTCTGGCTCAGAAAACCGATTCTGAAATGATTCAGGTGGTTGGATCAGCAATTCTACTGTATAAAGAAAACAGACAGAATCGTCAGATTCGTATTCCAAAGTAGGTCGCGTCATGAAAGAGTTCTATGAAATGACTGTAGCGGGTGTAACGCGTCAGCTTCCACTTTTTGCCGTAACTCCTGACCTGAAAATTGCGGCTTTCGTAATTTTTGGTGATGTGGAAATGACAGTTAAAGCGGCTGAAGAGTTGATTAAAATTGCACCAGAACATGATGTGATGATTACGTCTGAAGCGAAAAGCATTCCGTTGATTCACGAGATGGCTCGCCAGATGGACGTAAACAAATATGTGATTGCCCGCAAAGGTGTTAAAGTTTACATGGCTGACCCGTACTCGGTTGAAGTGAATTCAATTACAACTGCCAAGAAACAGAAGTTGTTTATCGGCAAGTCTGACATGGATTACCTAAAAGGTAAACGTGTACTGATTGTGGATGATGTAATCAGTACTGGAGAGTCGTTGAAAGCTATTGAAAAGTTGGTGATTGAATCCGGTGGTACAATTGCTGGTAAAATGGCGATTCTTGCAGAAGGCGACGCAAAATACCGTGACGATATCACTTATCTTGACTATCTGCCGCTTTTCGACAAAAATGGCGAAGTACTGAGTGGATCTCCAGTTAAGGAGTCTTAACTCGTACTGCGTGATACGTTTTGCGTATATTTTAAAAAGGCGATGGATTAACTTCCATCGCCTTTTTTGTGTCCACCTCATAGCGGTGGATTTACTAGTCCATTTCTGAAAGTTCGGCAATTACTTCGTCGGTCAGATGCATGCTGGTGTAAACCTTTGACACATCATCGTCATCTTCGAGTTTATCGACGATGTTCATCACTTTTTTGGCTGTTGATGCATCGGCTTCAATTAACGGATTGGCAATTTTAGTCAGTTCCGATTCCTGAATCGACAAGTCTGTGCTTTCCAGTGCTGCCAGAATATCGTTGAATGCTTCTGGCGGTGCAATGATTTCGGCAGTATCTTCGCCGACTTGAATTTCGTCCACATCAACATCAGCTTCTAGAAGAATTTCGTAAAGTGAATCTTCATCGATGTTTTCTCCTTCAAGAACAAATCGGGCTTTACGTGAAAACATGCGGGAGACAGAGCCTGAGTCGGCAAGTGAAAGCCCGGCTTTGGTGAAAACCAGACGAATGTTGCTGGCGGTGCGGTTTCGGTTATCGGTCAGAATGTCGATTACAATCGCAACTCCGCCTGGTCCATAAGCTTCGTAGACAAGTTCTTCGAGTACACCACCACCAAGTTCACCTGTGCCTTTTTTGATTGCGCGCTCGATACCGTCTTTTGGCATATTTACTGCTTTGGCAGATGCAATTGCTGCACGAAGGCGTGGGTTTCCATCTGGGTCAGGTAATCCTTGTCGTACCGCGGTAGTGATCTCTTTGCTTACACGTGAAAAGGCTTTACCGCGTTTTGCATCCGCCGCACCTTTTTTATGCTTGATATTTGACCATTTACTATGACCTGCCATAACAAACTCCTGTTAACTCTTCTATTTCAATTTGTCTACAATTTCTGCGGCTAAACCCACACACTCGCGACAAGGGAATTGACTAACCATCTTTATTTCGCGACATGTGGCAAATTGTGCTTTCTCATTAAACATTTCTGTGATTTTGTCGGCGTGTTGCGGAAGAAGCTCTTTTGCAGCAAAAAGTGCACCGCAAATGTTACCTTCCACACGTCCGCCACCATTCTTTTTGTTGGTTGTGATGTGTTCGTCTGTGACATTAAAATCATTCTGAAATGCTTTGAATATCGCCTGTGCACAGTTTAAACCTTCAACTCCGTGAAATAGAGTTTTTGCCTGTTCAGATTTCATTTTTTATATACTTCCTATGAATGTCTTTATCTTTATATTTATCTACTTGTTCAGCTAAATCATCGAATGAATATCCTGAAAAGATTCGTTCAAGTGTGATATTTATATTATCAATTGAGAACTGGATGCGCCAGGTACGATAGGCTAGCACATATTGGTTCTCTGCAAGTTTTTCAATTCGTTTACGTTTTCGATTTGTCGGATCTTCGCTCAGCTGAACTGACGCAAAACTCATTAAGTCGAAACCAGTCTGTTCTTTTACCCAATTTGCCTGTTTTTCAAAAGTTTCGGAACTTACTAAGATATAGGTTTGCGATTCATCGGGAATCCAGCCTGTTTTTGAGTCAGGGAATGAATCGCAGTAAGGCACATAAGGTTTTATGTCCAAAACGGGTGTGTCGTCAAGAAGATCAAAGTTTTTGATAAAGAGTCTCCGACCTTCGATTTTTTCCAGTTCTACACAACTCATTCCAATCTGATTTGGGCGATGAGGCGAACGGGTGGCGAAAACACCTAGTTTCTTTTCACTTCGCGGTGGGTTGATTTTAGGTTTCCAGCTTTTGTTTAAGTGAAACGTATAAATGACCCAGATTCTGTCAAAACCTCCCAGATCCTCGAGAGCTTGTTCGAAGTTGTGCCCGCCATTTAAATGAATAACGCCAAAGTTTTCAGCAAGTGTACTTTGGCGTGGTGCTTCAAATCTGTATTTTGAGTCAGCTTTTAGAAAGCCGATTGGTTCAAATGATAATGTCACTTATCGTCTTCCGTAACATTTTAGAATGTGGTAGCCATATTTTGTCCGAAATGGCTCACTCATTTCATCTTTCTTCAGTGAACTGGCTACATGAAGTAACTGCGGCGGATATTTTGCAATGACTTCCGGGTCATTTAAATCAAGCCAGCCGATGATTCCACCATTGTCTTTAGAAGGACAGTCACTGCTTTCTAAAGCGGCTTGAGAAAAACCTATTGCACCAGAGTTTAAAACGAACTGTACTGATTTTATTCTGGTGAGGGCTTTGTTACGGACTTTAGATGTTGATCCTTCTGGAACACTCACTAGCACGTGAGCAATATAAACTTCATTTGAGGATAATGATTGACAGCCTGAGATAAAAAGGGTGAGTAAAAATAGCGGTATTAGTTTTTTCATAATTAGTTGTTTCTTTGTTCTATTAAAAGTGAGTGTTTTTTCATAAAGTTGATGCAGAGGTTATTAAACCTTTCCGGTGCTTCCACGTTACAAACATGACCGCAGTTTTCAATGACTTTAAGGATAGATTTTTTATGATGTTCGACAATTTCTCGAACCGGCTTCAAGAAAAGGTAGTCATGTTCGCCCATAATATAAAGTGTCGGAATTGTCAGTTCTTTTTTTCTCATGAACTTTAGCAACGGGTTCATGTCACTGACTAACTTATACCAGCGCAGGAACTCTTTCTGTCCAATTTTTTTGGCTTCTCTAATGAATAGAATTCGTGACTCTTTGTTACTTTTACGCGGCATGACTGCCAGTACTAGAAGTTTGTAAAGCCACATGTACGGAAGAATCAGTTTAAAGAAGTTGCCGACTTTTACCAACGTGCGCGATTTTACACTGAAGTTTATGACAGCACCACCCATAATCAGTGAACTGATACGTTCTGGAATAACTTCCGCGAGGTGACGAATGATGATACTGCCAAGAGAAAGACCGACAAAGTGAGCTTTATCGATTTGTTCATGATCCATGACTTCAACAATGTCTCTGCTGACATCATCCATTGTAAAACGGTATGAGCAGAATGCTTTAAGAAAGTCTTTAGATTTGCCGTGTCCGCGAAGGTCAACCATTAGCACATTAAAGTTTTTCTGAAACGCTTTAATTTGTTTGAACCATAAAGAAG
>DDLT01000161.1 GCA_002340265.1 Lentisphaeria bacterium UBA2565
AGGAAGGCTTAATAGATGTTAGATATTATTTTATTTGATTGGACGAAACTCTGTATTGACTTTCCAGAGTCCATTTTCAAGTACGACTATGGTTCCTCCATGCCCGCTTCCATCTGGATCCTCAATAATAAGTAACTTTTGGTTTGATGGGAGTTTTTTCTGATGCTCAATGTCACCTTTAGCTTTCTCTATACCAACTTTGTCAGTCCAAGTATCCACAGTGTAATATTTATATTTTTTTACCAAATGGTCATAATCTCTCATTCTAATATTATCTAAATAATTTACATTTTCCTTTATTTGTTTATTCAGTGTTTTTAAAGAATTAGCGGAGAGCGTAGATCTTAAACCTTCATAATTGGCTTCAGCCATGAATTTATTACACAGAAAGAATGGCTTTGCCTCATCAATCATATCTTTTGGAGCTTGTGAGTATGGATCTTGTGAGCAACCAACAATAAAACATAGTAGAAGAGTTGTGATTGTAAGTTTCATAATTTATTTTCCTTTTTTATCTAACAACTTAATATGTTGCAGTTATGGTTAATTTTTGTGATTTGCTGGTTTTAAGTTATTTCAACCTTAAAATGCTTTGAATGAACTTAGAATATGGTTTTTTGCTCCTGTTGCAATTGTTTTTGGCAAATTTGCTGCAAATTGGATTTTCATGCCATTTTGCAATAAAAAATATTATGCGGCAATGCGAACTTGCACAGATTATAAAGTCCGTGTTGAGAAATCATCTCGGACTTTTTTTGTCGTGAAAAAGGAATAGTGAAAAGAGAAAAATGGCTTAGATTAGTTTTATGTTGTGAGTTTTATAACATCAGATTTTGTTCTTAGAGAAAATAAATGGAGAAGAAAATGGAACCGCGGATCAGTATTGTCACTTTGGGCGTTGCGAACCTTCAACGATCTTACGAATTTTATAAGGCTCTCGGCTTTTCGTCATCAGGAAAACCGGAAGATGGGATTATCTTTTTCAAAAGCTCCGGCGTTTGTCTAGCTCTTTATCTGTTGGACAAGTTGGCGGAAGATGTATCACCGGATTTTAGTGCTCAGAAAGGCGGTTTCTCCGGCATAACTTTAGCACATAATACTAGGTCAAAAGATGATGTAGAAAAAGTTCTGGAACAGGCAAGATTAGCCGGTGCTAAGATCGAAAAGCCGGCTCAAGATGTGTTCTGGGGTGGTTATCATGGATACTTTTCTGATCCGGATGGTTATCTTTGGGAAGTCGCTTACGCTGATTCTTGGGAATTCAATGAAGACGGAAGTCTTGTAGTTGAATAATCAGGCCATTGTAAGAAACTCTTTCGGACTTTTCCCGAAGTAGTTTTTAAACTCTCGACTGAATTGACTGACGCTTTCATAGCCGACTTGTCGAGCAGCTTCATTCACGCGCATTTTGTGATCGGCGATGTAGTTCTTGGCATTGTTCAGTCGGACTTTCTTAATGTATTGAATCGGTGAATAAGATGTCACTTTTTTGAAAGTGCGATGAAATGCGGACGTACTCATATTTGCCATTTCTGCCAAATCGGCGACTTCTACCGGATTCTGATAGTTTTCATGTATCTCTTCTAGAGCATCACTTATTTTTGAGAGATGAGTATCTTTATTAGCAAGTTCATATAGCAAGGACGCACTTTCGCCGCACATTACTCGATAAAGCAACTCTTTTACTAAACCCTCTCCAAGGATTTTACTTTCAATCGGTGATTGAAGCACTTTTAAAAGTCGTGCAACATTTTCTTTGAGTTCCGGTGCAGCTTTGTCGATAAATAGTCCTTTTGTCTGAACTTTACTATTTTGAAGAGTTTTGATTAGTTCGTCATCCAATTCAGATATTATTTTTCTGAGAACCGTCGTGTCGATACCTACGAAAATGCAGAGAAACGGTTCTTCTTTTGACCCAAATGTTTCACATTCTGCTGGAAGCGGTACGTTGACCACAAGATAGTTGTCGGGGTTATATTCGTATGCACAATCTGAAAGGTGTACACGCTTTTTGCCCTGTCCGACAATGATTATTCCTTGTTGATAGAGCAGGGGAATCTGTTCAATATGTGTTGATGATTTGTAAATGTAAACATTCGGCAAATTTGTTTGGTTTACAGCTTCTTCAGGTGCTAGAAGTTCCATTAGTTTTCCAATATTATCCATATCGTAATTTCCCTGTAAGTTTATGATTAGGCATAAAAATGGCTTAGGTTAGTTGTTTTACTAGAGTAGTTGATAGGATTAGGCATGTTTATGATAGCTTTATTGTATTTGAAAAAATGAAAAATGCCCTATGTTTATTCGGTGAAAGTTTAATCGACAACAAAACTAAGGAGAAAGATTATGTTGAATTTTGATTATTATAACCCAACTCACATCGTTTTTGGTAAAGATCGACTTAGCGAACTTGATCAATTGGTGGCAAAAGACGCAAAAGTACTTATTACTTACGGCGGCGGGAGTGTAAAACGTTTCGGAACGCTGGACAAAGTGAAAGCGGCACTTGGTGATCGCGAAGTGCTTGAGTTTGGTGGAATTGAGCCGAATCCACAGTTTACCACTTTGATGAAAGCGGTTGAAATTGTGAAATCTGAGAACATTGACTTTATTCTGGCTGTCGGCGGCGGATCTGTTATTGACGGCACTAAGTTTATTACTCAGGCGGCAAGCTGGGATGGAGACGCAGAAGAGCTTCTTAACTTCGGTTTTGGTGGCACGCCTGCAACAAACCTGACTCCGTTTGGTACAGTTTTGACTTTGCCTGCAACTGGTTCGGAAATGAATATGGGCGCAGTTGTCAGTCACAAAGGCGGTAAGTTTGTGGTGATGAATATGGGAGCATTTCCGAAATTTTCAGTTCTTGACCCTGAGTTGACATTTACTTTGCCTGAAACTCAGGTGGCAAATGGTATTGTCGACACATTTATTCATACGGTCGAGCAGTATATCACCTTCCCAGTTGATGCACGCTTTCAGGATCGCGTGGCTGAAGGAATTCTTCAGACACTTGTGGAAGTCGGCGAACAGACACTTAAAAATCCGGAAGATTACGATGCCCGCGCCAACCTTGTTTGGTGTGCGACGAACGCATTGAATGGTTTGATTGGTGCTGGTGTGCCGCAGGACTGGACAACTCACATGATTGGTCACGAAATTACGGCAATGTTCGGTATCGATCACGGTAAAACCCTTGCAATAGTTCAGCCTGCGGTCTGGAAAATTCGTAAAACTCAGAAGCATGCGAAGCTGTTGCAATATGCTGAACGTGTTTGGAACCTAACCGAAGGTGACGAAGACGCACGTATTGATGCGGCGATCAAGAAAACTGTTAACTTCTTTGAATCGCTAGGAATCAAAACTAAACTTTCAGACTATGGAATCGGTGCGGATAAGATTGACCTGTTGATTGAAGGTCTTGAACTGCGCGGAATGACTGCTCTTTCCGAGGACGGCACAGTTACTCTGGACGTGAGTCGCGAGATTCTTACAGAAGCGTTATAAAACTTACTTTAGTTAGTTGCAGAAAGTCCGAGTTGAGAAATCAGCTCGGACTTTTTTTGTTTTTAAATCGTTGAAAACCAGAACTGTTGACTTACGGTTAATCTTCCTAAAAAGTTATTAAACCTTATAAAATCATAAAGACAGGGGAAAATCTATGAAATCAAAAGTAATTATCGGTTTGCTGGCTGTGGTGGCGGCTTTGCTAATTGTGAACATTTCAACGACAGGATCGTGTCCGTTTAAACGGATGTGCAGTGCGCCAACAGAAAGCGTTAGCGTTAATGATGTTGAACCTTTTAAACAGACTCCGTTTCAGGCAGTGACTGCAAAATTGCAACCGGGTGGGGATGTGTACTCTTATTACAAAACTGATCAGATTATTGCGACATTTAGTGATTTTCTTAAAGACTTTTTTGTTCTTGGTGGGGAGATGAAATCAGATTCTAAATTGGGCTTTCAGGTATTGGCGAATGTCATTGAAAATTGTGGTGTCAAAGATATAGATGCAATTGGGCAAAGTCTGGTGCAAGTGGATGAATCTTTGTTTAGCCTTCGCCAATATGTGTATACAGCGTCTGAAGATCCCAAAGGGCTTGTTTGGAATTTATGCGAAAAGGAGAATAGTGACTTTTCTGATATTGTAAAGATGTTACCGGAACACACCGTTTATGCAAACTACAACACTTTGAACTTGAGAGCAGTTTTTGAATGGGTAAAAGCGCAGGTAAAAGCGGTTAATGATCCGCAAGTGCAGAAGAAGTTTGATGAGTCGTTACAAATGGTTGAGGTAATGACAGGAAAGAAGGTTGAAGATATTTTGGGTACGCTTCAGAACAAGGTGATAATTTCAGTCACTATGGATCCAGATGAGACATTTGAGTTTAGCTCCCGCCATTCTCAAATGAAGATTAATAGAATTAACTATTCTTTAACTTTAAAAGTAAAAGATTCGACTATTTTTGACCTTTTTGCCAAATTTATTCCGAGAACTGAAATGGCATTGACAAAGGAAGGAGATACTTCTTATCTTGAAATGACCGGAGAACCACTCTCAGGCTATATGAGTACAACTTTAGCACAAAGTGGAGATCTCTTTATCTTTGCCACAAATAAAAGTCTCGTAGATGAAGTTATTAATGGAAATGGTTCAGGTATTAGAGAAACTGAATTACTTAACGGTTTACCAACCTCGGGTATTGGCTTTGAATATCTTAGTCCAAAAGTTAGTAAATTCTTTGATAAATTTATGAAAGACACAATGGCTACTTTACCGAATAAAGAGGATGGTTTTAATAAATTTGCTAAAAAGTTTGTGAATACCATTTTTCAAATACCAACTGTGTTCGCTGTATCTCAAGTTGATGAGAACGGGTATTTAGTTTCAGCAAATACATCTCAGGATACGACACAATCAATGGCGACTGCGGTTGCAGTTCCTGCAATTTTGGCAGCGATTGCAGTGCCGAGCCTTTCTCAGAATAGAGAGCGAGCTAAAAGCATGGCAAAACGTGCGAATTGTAAAATGGTTGATAGCGCTGTTCTATGCTTCTTAGCCGAGAATCCAGAAAAGGTAGTGGAAGATGTGACTTGGAATGACATAAAACCCTTTTTAGGAGAGGAATTCCAAAACCTACAAAGTTTGACAGTTGTGGGAAATACTCCCGTTTTCGAGAACGGAAAGTTGATTTATAAATAAGTTTGAGTTTTATACGTCTATAAAGTCCGGGTTGAGAAATCAGCTCGGACTTTTTTGTGCCATTTTTGTGAGCAAATTGTTTTATTATCACAGAATTGTTTTCATCTGACAGTTTCCTGCTTGGAATTGGTTTGGGTACCTGTACGTTAGTGGGTGTTTTACCGCATTCGGCATTGGTTTGTGTGTGGTATCTTTTGAGTCAAACAGTAAATCAGGATGTAAATTATGACAGTACAGGATTCTCCTTTAATTGATCATGTGGAAGATGGCGATATTGAGTTGGTAAACGGCAAGCACTTTAAGGACGCTGTGCTTTTCCCAGGTGGTTCGCATAGTTGGGATTGTAGTTCGATTGGTCGCGATGCGGAAATTAGTGTGGACGATGTGATGGAGCTTTTGGAACACAATGCGGATATTCTGGTGTTGTCGGAAAGTAGAGATGGAAAGATTCCAGTTTCATTGGATACGGTGAAGATGCTGATGAAGAAAGGAGTTACGGTTTATATTCGCAAAACAGAAGCCGCTGTACGAATTTACAACAAACTGGCAAAGCGTCATAAGCATGTCGGCGCGATGATTCACTCCTAGTTCTTTTGTTATAAACATATAAGGTTCCGGTTAACGTCGGGACCTTTTTTGTTTCATATTTAGTAATCTCTGTGAGGTTTGTTTGTAACTTTGGGGATTTTTGTTATTTTCAATGTGGGAGAGCTAATTGGCAGGATTCTGCTAAAAGCTAATTGAGGAAAATCAGCGATGGTGCTTTGGGGGATTAAAAATTCGTTTTATTATTTCATTCTACTTTTCTACGTCGGCTTTTGTCACGCCGCAATAAAAATTAATACCACTAAAACTTTCATTGAAACTGAGAAGACATTTTCGGGTAAAGCTTATAGCTCGATGATGTGGTTGAAGATTGATTCAAATGCTAAGCGCGGATGTTTTGTAACTGTCGGCGATAAAGGTGTTTTGAATCCTTCTGCTTTCGGTTTTTGGGTAGAGCCGAAGATTAAACGTATCGGCTTCTGGAATGGTCTTTATAAGCACTCTGATGAAAACATCCTTCCACTTGACCGCTGGATTCACTTGGCGGTTTCGGGAACTACTGAAAAATCCACAAATTTTTATATCAATGGTGAGTTGATTTGGACTTCCCATTCCCAAAATTCCATCAAAAATGCCGTTGGTCGTATTGGTTCAGCTCTTGATGGTCAGGATCCGACTCAGGGTGTAAGTTACGACGAGGTGTCGTTTTGGGCTCGTGAACTTGACGAGTCGGAAGTGAAGGCTAATTACAACAATGGCAAAGGTCGTGCACTTTCCGGAGGGGAAACCGGTCTGAAGGTGTATTGGAAGTGTGAACCTGCTTCAGGTAATTCTCTTGCTGATAGTCAGTTAAACGGCAAGATGCGTAAAGGGGTGATTTCCGGTAAGGCAGGTGTCGACTATGAGTGGGTTGATGGTGTAAAGGTTGCTGAACCACTTTCTGTAGTTAATCCTGTGCCGACGTTAAAGGCTGAAGCGCTTTCTGAAAGCTCGATTAAAGTGAATTGGGGAACGCTTGACGAGGCGTCCGGCTATGAACTTACGGTTTCGAAAAATTCTAGTCTAAAGAGCCCTTTGTATCGCGGAATTATGAAGGGGAATTCAAAACTTTTCAAAGATCTTAAATCTCAGACGAATTACTACTTCTCGGTTAGAACTGAGCGTGAAGGAGAATTTTCTCCTCGAATGACTGTGGAACGATCCACTTATTGCCTTCCTATAAAATCCGGAAATACACGTTATTACCATTACCAGTGGGAAAATGGCGGGCGTTTTCATATTACCGATGTGTCGACTAAAGGCGGTGTCAATGGGCAGAATATTAGCAGTTCTGTCGGTACGAATGTAAAAGAGTATTTGAGTGATTACAGTCATCAGGCTGTAAAGGTGACACGGGGGAAGAGTTTTGATTTGGCGATTACTCTGAAAGATTTACATGGGAACTATGTGGGTGGAAGGCTTTGGATTGATTGGAATTGTGATGGTGATTTTGATGATGAAAATGAACTTGTACAGACACTTGGTAGTTTGGGCTTAAATAAGAGAAATCGCTCTCAAACATACAACCTGAAAGTGAAGGTTCCGGCAGGTGCAGTGGAAGGTTTGGCACGCATGCGTATTCGTGTAGCGGACTCCGGTTCCAAAGAGGCTGAAAAATTAGATTCACAGGGAGTGTATAAGTTTACAGGAGTTGCTCATGATTATACCGTAATGATTGGTGATGCGGCAAATGTTGCGGCTTCCTCTCAAAAGGTAACTGAAAAAGCAGCAACAACTGTAAAAGAGTATAAGTTTGCACCTAAAATCCGAAGTGGACACATTTTGAAAGCTGGTAAACTTTCTGCCAGAAAAATCAGATGGGTGGCACGAAATGGTTCTCATTCTTATTTAAATCCGAAGCCCGGGATGAAGTTTGTCGAAATGTTTGTGAGAATCAAAAAGGGATTTTCTATAAGTGTTGCGGACTATTTATTGAGTAACTCTATTCGCACATTTACCGCAAAATGTATCAGTACAAATTTGACAGGGACTGAATTTAAGGAATTCAATCAAATAGGTGAAGCAGACAAAAAATCTCGTGTTTTTAGACTTTTATATGAAGTTCCTGATAATATTGACGTGTTTGATGTCGTATTTGCCTTGGAAACATCAGTTAAACAGCCGTCAGTAGAAGGCTTGAGTTTTACACAAACTAAACCGTTTTCGGTAAAGCAGTAAAGAGTTCTCTAAAGCTCATTATACCACGCGTGGTAGATTTCTTTGTATTCTTATGTGTCCTATTGAGGATAAAATGTATAATGCAAAAATTAAGATTTTACCCGTCATAAGTATAAAATGAGTTAAAGAATTAAAGATCAAAGAAAGAAAAATAATCAACATGGAGGGGGAAGGCCATGCAGTTTTTTAAAAAAGGGAAATTGTGTCTTTCAGCGGCATTTATTTTGCTGAGTACAGGAGCTTTTGCAAGAAGTTCTGTTTTTCGACCCAACTACAAGCGTATGCATCCGGAAGCTATTAGTCTGATGGAAAAGCTCGCTGCCGGGAATTATGATTTGAGGACTGAGATCCCGACCAGAATGGCAAAAGGGCAGAAGACCTACGTCATACTCACTACAAAAAAGAAAATACAAGCACTTAAAACCTTCGGCGATTTTGTGAAACACAAACGTGCACGCGGCTTTAATGTGATGGTTGTGACTGAAGATAGATGGGGTGGCGGTGTTGGCCTTGAAGCGGCCCTCAATATCAAGAAGTGGCTTGTCGATAACTATAAGAAACGTCGCATTCTATATGTGCTGATGCTTGGAAATCCGCACCCTCGTGAAGGTGATGTCCCATTCAAAAAAGTATCTTCCGGTTGGCGTGAGTTGAAAGATATTGCTGCAGCTGGGCATATCGATGAATATATGAAGTCTCATCCGGACTATAATGCCTACGACGGTTATGCGCCTACAGACTATTTTTATGTTGATCTGCATAGTAATTGGGATAAAAACAATGATGGAATTTTTGCCGGTCATGGCGACTGGGGTGAGGGTGGAATTGATGGACAGTGGGATGTCTTGGTAGGTCGTATCCCTTATTACGGCGTAGATGCAAAGATCGGAAATGCCAAAGAGGTTGATAAAATTCTAGAACGAACAATGCGCTATGAAAATATGCGGGGCGACCTGAGTTGGCGTCATAATATCTTCTATAACGGTGGAATGTTTTGTCGTGATCATTTTAACTTTTATGGATACGGTTTACGCTTTAATGGTGGCTTGATGTATCGCCAGACCTTTCAGGAATCGGGCTTGCCTTATGTGCCTGAGAAAACCTTTTCGCACGTCGGTTCAGATGTAACTGTAAAAAAACTCAATACATTAAATGATGGTAAATGGGGCTATGTCCACTTTCAAGGACACGGCTTTCCTGGTGCCGGAGGTGGAATGAGCTGGACTGCGGCTCGTGGAATTGACGATAAATATCCCAAAGTATATACATGCGGTGCTTGCGATGTGGCATCGCCGGAGCATCCTCATAATATGATGTATGCACTTCTTAGATCCAGTGGAATCGCGTCCTACGGAGGAACGCGCTCAGTTACAGGGAATACGGGTGTTGGTTGGATGAAACATGGCGACTACTACCCTTATTTTTACTTCGGTCAAAGTACTGGAGAAATGCTTTGGCGTGAGCGTTCCTATCAGGCAAAACGCGGTTCAATCGGTACAACCAACTTTTTAATCAACCTTTACGGTGACCCGAGTGTGGTGCCGATGCCGCAGGTTTACGGTCAACCGATTGGTATTTCTCCGGGCTGGAAAACCAAGATCATAACCACTCAGGGTAGTCTTCCGTCAATGACATTCCCGTATGAAGTTAGAAACAACACTGGAACGACTACAAAATTCATTATTCAAACCAGTAAATATCTTAAAGGTGCACCAAAGAGTGTGACTCTAAACCCTGGTCAGTTTAAGTCATTTGAACTTAAGGCCGTCGGAGTAGACCGTCTTCCTCCTGGAAGTTACGATCTGCCGGTGAAAGTCTTCAGTTCTATGAAAAAAAAGCGTGAAGCCGGAATTACACTCGAAGTGTCACACAAAGAGTTGATGATTTACAAACCTTTTGACGTACCAGCTGTGACGGAGTTCAAATCTAAAAACTCTGAAGGAAAGGAAATTTCTACACCCGTCAGCCCGGAAGCGGTTCAAGATAAAGGTATTCTAGGAAAAGCGTTCAAGGCTGATAAGTTCGAAGCGCCTCTCTATCAGCACGGTTGGGGATCGCGTACCAATTTCTCAACCTCATTCTTTGTAAAACCTGACAATATCAAAGCCAACAATACCTTTATTGAAGGTGGTATGTTTAGAATTAAGAATGTAAATGGTGTGATTGCCTGTGAATTTTGGACAGATCGTTGGACGATGTTTGGTAGAAAAAATCAAGAAATGAAAGGTCCGGCTCTGCAGGATGGCTGGAATTTTGTCAGTCTCTCAGTTGATCGTAGAACTCAGAAAGTGTTCATCACAGTAAATAAAGAGACAAAAGAGTTGGACTTTAAGCTCACACCTGAAGATTTGATGACATCAGGCGGGATAACTATTTCAAAAAGCAGTGGTTCAAAGTTTGTGGTCGATGAATTGACGGTTCACAACTACGTAATAAGTGAGAACGAACGTAAAGCACTTCGCGATTCGTACATCATCAAAACCACTGTTCCTAAATATGGTTCGGAAGTTAACAACAGTGAAGTGAGCTTTAACTGGATTTCGAGCTCTCGATTAAAGAAATATCAGATTCAAGTTTCAAACTCACCGAAATTCGCAAACGGTAAAAATAAAGTTGTTAGCACCAACTCCTACACAATGTCTGATTTGAGTGATGGCAAGACTTACTATTGGCGCGTTAATGGAATCACTTCAAAAGGGCAGATGATCAAAGGATTGACACAGAAGTTCGTCGCATCTTCCAAAGTTTCGAAAATCGATCTGAAAATTGATGTCAAAATTGACCTGCCGAAAGCAAAAGTCGGCGTGTCCGGTTACAACCAATCATTGCGAAAGTTTGTAAAAGGTCTGAATGGGCATCAATGGGCAGAAACAAGTTTTGCAAAAGTTTCAGGTCCATCATGGCTCCTTGTTCACGGCGACGGCACACTCTTCACCAACTACGGTGCACGAAAAGGTGATGTCGGAGAAAACAAATTTGTTGCCCGTGTAGTGGCACCGAACGGACAAAGCAAGCTAATTCGATTCACCGTGACTGTGGTGCGATGAACTACGCTGCGCTGTGAAATAATTTGATATGAAATAATAAGCCCGACCAGTTTCCCCGGTCGGGCTTTTGTATAACGAATGCAAGTGAGTTGAGATAGATCGCTTCTACCAGCCTCCTGATGCCCCGCCTCCTGAGAAACCACCACCTCCGCCGGAGAATCCGCCTCCACTTGAAAAACCTCCACCACCGCTGGAAAACCCACCGCTTGAGAAGATGACAAAGCCTCTACGTCGTCGACCACCTCCGTTAAGAATAGATACGACCACAAGAACGAAAATAAAGAAGAAAATTATACCGCTAGGAATATTTGTACCTGAACTGCGTGAATTCACTCTTGCCGGAGGCACACTGTTACCCAGACTTTTTCCTGTGGCAGATTTGAACGATTTACCAATCACGTAGGAAATACCGTTTTTGAATTGACCACCACGCATGTAAGGCGTCAGTCCACGAAGAATATCACCGGCTCTTCCATCGGGAATCACACCTTCTAGTCCGTCACCAACTTCCAAACGGGTCTTTTTCTCTTTCATGGCAATAAACAGCAAGAGACCTTTATCTGTACCTCTATGTCCCTGTTTCCATGTTTCAGCCACTTTTAGTGAATACTGCTCCAACGATTCACCTTTGAGAGACGGCTGAATCAACACCGCCATTTGAGCGCCTTTGCCGTTTCGTTCAAACTTTTGTAGCAGACTATTGATCTGCAGTTTTTCACTTTGACTTAAAATCCCCGCCTTATCGACAATATATCTTCCGTAATTTCTGGGCACTTCAAGTGAATAGGACGTCAGGTTTGCGGCTAAAAGCAGAAACCAGAACAATACCTTAATCTTAAATTTTGAACCTAATATACTATTTTTCATCGAAACTAATCTCATCACTTAATTCGTTAATATCATCAGACTGGTATGGAAAAAATTCCTTCAACGCATCTCCTGCTTTCAGAATACCTTTTTCTAAACCGCCTATAAGGTCTTTATTTTTGAATGATTCCGTCATCACATTAACAGTAGACTGCCAGAAATCCTCAGGAACCAACTCATTAATACCGGAGTCTCCGAGAATCGCGAACTTTTTGTCTTTCAACGCCATGAAGATAAGTACACCATTTCGCTGTTCTGTGGCAGTCATGCCGAGCTCTTCAAATTTCTTCTGAGCTAGCTCAAAAATATCATCTTTGCATCTGTTTTGGATATGCAGGCGAATTTCTCCGGATGTGTTTGTTTCCGCCGTTTTGATTGCGTCAACTAAGCGATTCTGTTCATTTTTAGTAAGTAAACCCATTAGAATTCCACCTTTGGTGCGTTTTGTTTTGCCGCGCGGTCTTCCACTTGGAAGTACGCCATTTTGTCAATGTCAAACGAGTCTTTGAAGATACTTCCCGGGAAACGTTTCACTTTCGATCTGAAATCTTTTACAGCTTCATTATAACGTTTACGGGCGACGGTGATGCGATTTTCTGTCCCAGCCAATTCGTCTTGAAGACGAATAAAACTCTGGTCGGCTTTAAGTTGTGGGTAGTTTTCGGAGATTGCCAGAAGGCGTCCTAGAATACTGCCAAGCTCGGAACTTGCATTCGCTTTTTCTGCAACGCTTCCCGCATTAAGAAGTCTAGAACGGGCATTGGCGATTTCGCTGAAAAGTTCTTTTTCATGTTTTGCATAGCCTTTGACCACATTCACTAGGTTTGGAATAAGGTCACTGCGTCGTTTCAGTTGATTATCAATTTCACTGAACTTCTGCTGTACTGTCTCCTCTCTGTCAATCAATCCGTTTTTTACAGAAATCCCGTAAAATACCAATAGAACGACCGATAAAATCATCACACCGACAAAAATCAAAAAACCTTTCATACTGTTCTCCATTTTAATTATATCAATTTAAGGGAGAACAACGTAAATCGTTAAATAAATTATGCAAAGGGTAATCATACCGACGATTTACATTTCGAAGATGAAATACTGAATTAAATATTTATTTTACGAATAATTTATCTCGACTATTTGTGAGCTTTTGAACTGCGCTAGATGGTTAGCCAGAAGGACTCGTTTAATTACTTTTTTACGGGTTGAAAAAGTCCGATATTGTCTTACCTTGCGTAGACTTGTAAAACGTCTGCGAATTTTGAAAAATTTTTATACATAAAAGGTTTATTTTACCGTGAGTTTAATTGATAAATTGGATGCTTTGGCTGAGAAGGCTAGAGCTGAACTACCACAGGCACAGAATGCGGAGGCTGTTGAGGCTGTTCGTATCTCTCTGATCGGTCGCCAAGGTATGCTTCCTGCGCTTATGAAAGAGATGGGAAAAGTGCCGAAAGAGGATAAACCGGCAACTGGTCGTAAATTGAATGAAGTGAAAAATGTGGTTGAGTCGTTGCTGAACGATGCGCTTAAACGTGTGGCGACTGCGGCTAAACAGGCTGATGCGATTGATGTGACTTTGCCTGGACGTCAGCGTAAGATTGGTTTGAAACATCCTATCACTCGCGTAATTGATGACATTGTAACAATTTTCCGTCGTCTTGGTTTTGTGGTTGCGGATGGTCCGGATCTGGAAGATGAATTTCACAACTTCGATGCGTTGAATACGCCGAAAGATCACCCGTCTCGCGATATTAAAGACACTTTTTACCTTCCTGACGGACGTCTTCTTAGAACTCAGACTTCTCCGGTTCAGATTCGTACAATGGAAAATGAGAAGCCGCCGATTCGTATTATTGCACCGGGACGTTGTTTCCGTCGTGATACTCCGGATGCGACGCACAGCATGAACTTTCACCAGATTGAAGGTCTGTATGTAGATAAGAACGTGTCTCTTGCTGATTTGAAAGCCGTCCTGCTTGAATTCGCGCATGAGATGTTCGGTAAAGATGTCGGAATTCGTTTCCGTCCACACTTCTTCCCATTTACCGAGCCAAGTATCGAGTACGATTTCACTTGTGTAATGTGTAAGGGAAAAGGTTGTAGTGTTTGTAAAGGTTCTGGTTGGCTGGAAATTTCCGGTGCCGGAATTGTTGACCCGGCTGTTTTCAAAAATGTAGGTCTTGATGCTGATGAATACAGCGGTTACGCATTTGGTATGGGAATTGAAAGAATTGCCATGCTGAGACATAAAATCGGTGATATCCGTTATTTGTACGAAAACGATATTCGTTTTTTGGAACAATTTTAATTAAAGCTCATTTGAACGTGTGTTCGTTCAAATGAGCTTTTTATTGATTACCATGCATGGTTTTTATAGGTTTTCTTGTGTGCAGTGCTTACAACAAACACTAATTTCACAAGTTAATTTTGAATCAGAGGATTCTAAAAGCCCGCGCAGCGTGGCGAAGTTTCAGTAGCCTCGGGTCTAGAAAACTTGTTTTCGTAACCCGTGGAATTGAGTGAGCAAAAAATGTGAAGTGCCCGCAGGGTACGAAAGTAAACAGTAGTTTAGGACGTAAGTTTTATGGAGCAGATTAAAGTAGTTATGGCGGAAGGTTGTCACGACCTTGTGCCTCATAAGGCGCATCACGACGATGCGGGTTTCGATTTATATTCACGTGAAGATGTGATTGTGGCTCCTGGAAAACGTGCACTTATTAAAACCGGACTTTTTATCGAGCTTCCTTATGGATATGAAGCTCAGGTGCGCCCACGTAGCGGACTGGCGATCAAACACGGAATTACCGTAGTGAACTCGCCGGGTACTGTCGATGCGGGTTATCGCGGTGAGGTTGGTGTGATTCTTCTGAATACTGATACAGAAGAGGCTTTTCACATTACGCGTGGTGAACGAATTGCGCAGATGGTAATTCAGACGCTTCCGGAAGTTGAGCTAAAAGTTGCAGAAGCACTGAGCGAGACAAAACGCGGCGAAGGCGGCTTCGGTAGCACAAAGAGATAGTTTATGACAATTAGCGATGACAATTGGATGAATCGTGATGCAAAATCCTTTAAAAGTAGAAATAGAGGAACGATTCGACACACCAATCGCAAAAACTTTGCCAGAGAAGAACTTCTAAAACAGTGGTATGGCAAACAGCTCGGCGTAAATGAAATTGCGGCTCACCGCTTTAATGAAAAAACGCTGGGCGAACTTATTCCGAATCTTGTAAAAGATTTGGGAATTGAAGAGGAGGGCGTTTATGCCATCATCTTCAGCAACTGGCCTGATTTGGTGGGAAAGGAGCTTCAGCGCCGACTTTTCCCCGTGGCGGTAAAAAAAGATTGTCTGCATGTAGAGACTTCGGACTCTGCGACACTGTATCACATGCAGCAGTCATTTTTAAAGAAAACGCTGTTGGAGAAAGTGACAGCTTTGACGGAAGGAAAGATTACTAAAATCCGCTTCGTTCCGTGTGGAAGAGCTTAACGGCTCACATAGATTTAAAGAAAATTTATATTCAATATTAACAGGACTTTTTAGTCCACAGAGAGGGTAAAAGATGCCAAAAAGAGAAGACATCAAAAAAATCCTTTTGATTGGTTCTGGACCAATCGTAATCGGTCAGGCTTGTGAGTTTGATTACTCAGGTGTACAGGCTTGTAAAGCTCTGAAAGAAGAGGGCTTCGAAGTTGTTCTTGTGAACAGCAACCCGGCGACTATCATGACCGATCCGGAATTCGCGGATCGTACCTACATCGAACCTTTGACTTGTGAAGTACTTCACGAAATCATCCGACGCGAGCGTCCTGATGCCCTTCTTCCAACTCTTGGTGGACAGACTGCGCTGAACCTTGCAATGGAACTTTCTGAGAAAGGTATCCTAAAACGCTATAAAGTGGAAATGATTGGTGCGACGGCTGAGGCGATTAACAAAGCTGAAGACCGTGACCTTTTCAAAAAAGCAATGCTTGATATCGGTCTTGATGTGCCGATTTCTCGTTCTGCTCACACTTTGGAACAGGCGCTTGAGATTCAGGCAAACGATCTGAAAGGTGAATTCCCAGTCGTTATCCGTCCAGGTTTTACACTTGGTGGATCAGGTGGCGGTATCGCTTACGACATGGAAGAGTTTAAAGAAATCGTATCACGCGGTCTTGACTACTCACCAACAAACGAGGTTCTTGTTGAAGAATCTATCGTAGGTTGGAAAGAGTACGAGATGGAGGTTATTCGCGATAAGAACGATAACTGTATCATCGTTTGTTCTATCGAGAATGTCGACGCGATGGGAGTTCACACTGGTGACTCTGTAACAGTTGCTCCAGCTCAGACACTTACTGACCGTGAGTACCAAATCATGCGTGACGCATCTCTTGCAGTTCTTCGTGAAATTGGTGTAGAAACTGGTGGTTCAAACGTTCAGTTCTCTCTAAACCCGAAAACTGGTCGTCTAATTGTAATCGAAATGAACCCACGTGTTTCGCGTTCTTCTGCGCTTGCTTCTAAAGCAACTGGTTTCCCGATTGCAAAAATCGCGGCAAAACTGGCTATCGGTTATACGCTTGACGAACTTCGTAACGACATCACTCAGAAATCTTCTGCGTGTTTCGAGCCAACAATCGACTACGTTGTCACAAAAATGCCTCGCTTTACTTTCGAGAAGTTTGCGGCTGCTGACAGCACACTGACAACTCAGATGAAATCTGTTGGTGAAGCAATGGCAATTGGTAAAACATTCAAACAGTCTTTCCAGAAAGCATGTCGTTCTATGGAAACCGGTCGTTACGGTTTCGGAGCTGATGGTAAAGATGAAAAATATACTGAAGCCTCTGACGAACTTGTCGCGGCTGAATTGAAACGTCCAAATGCGGAACGCTTCTACTACATCCGTGCGGCATTTGTTCGCGGATGGTCACAGGAAAAAGTGACAGAACTTACTGGAATGGATCCATGGTTCATCAAAGAGTTCGCAGAACTTGTGGCTTACGAAGACGAAATCAAAACTGCTGGTGACCTTGAAGGACTGAAAAAAGACCTTCCACTTTTCCGTCAGGTAAAAGAGATGGGTTACTCCGACAGACAGATTGCTTACCTACTTGGTGCTACTGAAGCAGAAGTACGTGCGGCGCGTATCGAAACAGATCTTCTTCCAATCTACGGTTCTGTTGATACCTGTGCGGCTGAGTTCTCAGCGGAAACTCCATACTACTACTCGACTTACGGTGACAACTGTGAGCTTCGCCCAGAATCTGACAAGAAGAAAGTGATGATTCTTGGTGGTGGTCCTAACCGTATCGGTCAGGGTATTGAGTTTGACTACTGTTGTGTACACGCCTCTTTCGCGCTACAGGATGCAGGATTCGAAACTATCATGGTGAACTCGAACCCAGAAACAGTTTCTACCGATTACGATTCATCTGACAAACTTTTCTTCGAACCGCTTACACTTGAAGATGTTCTTAACATCTACCACGCAGAAAATGTTTGGGGTGTAATTGTTCAGTTCGGTGGTCAGACTCCTCTGAAACTTGCAGAAGAGCTTGAAGCTAACGGCGTAAACATCATCGGTACTTCTCCTGAATCTATCGAAGCTGCCGAAGACCGTAAATTCTTCCAGGAACTAGCCAACAAGATTGGTGTTCTACAGCCACCGAATGATACAGTTTCAACTGTTGACGAAGCGGCGGAAGTGGCAAACCGTGTAGGTTATCCTGTACTTCTTCGTCCATCTTTCGTACTAGGTGGTCGCGGAATGGTTATCGCTTATAACGAAGAGTTCCTACGTAAATATATGAACGAAGCCGTTGACGTATCAGAAGATCGTCCGGTTCTTATCGACCGCTTCCTAGACGACGCGATCGAGGTTGATGTGGACTGTGTCTCTGATGGCGAAACTTCAGTTATCGGTGCAATCATGGAACACGTTGAGCAGGCAGGTGTTCACTCAGGTGACTCCGCTTGTTGTATCCCAACAATCTCACTTTCTGAGAAAGTTCTTGAAACAATTCGCGAATACACTTACGCATTTGCAAAAGAGCTGAAAGTTTGTGGTCTAATGAACGTACAGTACGCGATTCAAGACGAAACAGTTTATGTACTTGAGGTAAACCCTCGTGCATCTCGTACAGTACCTTTCGTATCTAAAACCATTGGTGCTCCACTTGCAAAAGTGGCTTCACTTGTGATGGCAGGACGTAAACTTGCTGATATTGGTCTACAAGACGAAATCACACCGCGTTACTTCGCAATGAAAGAGGCTGTATTCCCATTCGTGCGTTTCCCTGGAAACGACGTACTTCTTTCGCCTGAGATGAAATCTACAGGTGAGGTTATGGGAATCGATCCGGACAAAGGAATGGCTTTCTTGAAGAGTCAGTTCGCTGCCGGAAACAAACTTCCTTCAGAAGGAACAGTATTTCTATCAGTTCGCGATCAGGACAAACCACAGGCAGTTGAATGCGCGAAACGTCTGATGGCTTTGGGATACGAAATCATCTCGACAGCTGGTACATCTACATACCTATGGGAAAACGGCATCAAATCAGCCGCAGTATTCCCAATCAAAGGCGGACGTCCAAACGCGATTGATCTAATCAAAGGTGGCGACGTGGCATGGGTTGTAAACATTCCAGCCGGCGGAGCTCCTCGCGTAGACGAAGTGAAAATGCGTTCAGCCGCAGTAATTCACGGCGTGCCGATTACTACAACAATGAGCGGACTTCTTGGCGCTATCGAAGGTCTTGAAACAATTAAAGATGTCAAAACCATCGAAGTATGTTCTATCCAAGAATACCACCGTCACTCAGGAGTAGAACTAAATCTGTCTTAGAGTAGGTCGGAGAGTCCCTCGACGACATTAAAATAAGCTTTCAGCTTATTTGTTGCGGTCAGGGACTGACACGCACTACTGATAGTTTTAGTAAAAACTCTCAGAATATACAAAAGGCTCGATTCACAGGAATCGA
>DDLT01000267.1 GCA_002340265.1 Lentisphaeria bacterium UBA2565
AAAAATTCTTATGATGCTAAAGCTAAAAATGTTAACCTTTTTTTTCTAGAAAGCCTTAACCATCTTGATAAAGAAAAGCTAGTTTGTCCTCTAAATGATGAGATATATGATATTTTACTGGATTGCTGTGGCGATAATAGTTTAATTTTATTGGATGATAATGGAAAAGGAATGTCATATTTAAATCTGGAAAAAGGCTTTTTTGAGGTTGGAAGTTCATTAAAGCGCCTTGAAAAAGATGAGCGGATAAAAAAACAAAATGACGAAGGGGTTATAGAAGATGAGCAAATTGTTTTAGGTGATAAAGGAATAGGTCGATTGTCTGCCCAAAGGCTAGCCCCCATACTTTTTGTTGAAACAACTTCCGTAGGGGATAAAAATGTCCATTTTATAAAGGTTGACTGGGAAAAATTTGTGAGCTCCTTAGATGCAGAAGCTGAAGAGTGGCAATATAACACAAAAGGGCAGTCGCATTATACACGCATTTGGCTGTGTTCCCCTAAAAACACTTCTGAACATAAAGTTCGTGTTAACAAATATGTTATTGAAGAAAGATCCAGAGTTAAAGATTTATTTGGAAATTTCTTTGGAGATGAGAAACGTATTCTAAAGTTAAATGATGCATTGTCTAGCACAATTAGCTTCTTATATACCCCTTTCAAACCTTCTAAAAGTGTCGTTGATTTTTGCTCTTATAAAAATGGAGATAAAATAAATCATGAATTTAAAATGGATGCATTCAAGATTGCAGAGACATCACATAGTTTTTCATTCCAAAAAAATAAGAATGGACATTACTGTTTAACGTCTAGAATGCTTTTGAAACCTTGGTTTTTAGAAAGGATACACCGCCGTCTTATCGGAAATAAAAGTTTATACTCTGATTATATTAAAGACTCAATTTTTTATGGTGAACTCTTAAAAAAGTATGAATCAAGGCTTGAATCTAGCCTTAGTTCGACCTTTTCTATTGAAGAATTACAAAAAAGGTTAAAGAAAAAAGTCGCTGATTGGCAGGAGCTTGAAAAGCTTGTTCCCATTAAAGGAGATATCTATTCTTTTAAGCGTGATCGACAATTGTTAAATATTGCTTGTGAGTCTGCATTAAAAAATGGCTTTTTGAGTGCTAAATCTAGAAACATTAATTTAAAAGAAATATTAGATGTTCACAATGGAATAAAGTTATATAGAAATGATTATCGTATTGCCTCATTAGGAAATAAGGATAGTGATTGGCTTAAATTACAACAGAAAAGAACTGTAGGGCAACAGTTTTCCCGATTTGAGCTTGGTAATGTGATTGGCTATGTTTCTGTTAATGACCCTTTGCAACAATATATTCAAGAAACAAGTTCGAGAGAAGCTATTACAGATTCCCCCCCAGCAGAAGCTTTAAAAGAAGTTTTAGATTATATTTTCAATAGTGTTTTTTACGAATTTAATAAGTTAGCTACAGCTATAGTAAAAGATATTTTTGAAGAGGAACAACTATTGCCTGAGATTTCCTCTAAAACGTTGAAAACAAATTCGATGATGTTGGAAGAACAGCTCTCGGGTTTAAAAAATGAAATGGCCACTTTTGGAAAGCTTATAAGTAGTATTCAGAACAATATTGAATTAGACTCTACAAAAAAAGTAGAGGGAATGAAGATTGCCCTTAAAGCTGCGACAAATAACTTTGATACGATAGTGGAATACTTGGACAAGTCCTCTGTTCAAGCTGGTGTTGTGACTAAAGATATCGACATGGTTGAAGCGGAAAAGAAACGGATTGAAATTGAAGTTTATAACAACTTTAAACTAATGGCCAATGGTTTAATAACAGAAGCCATTACGCATGAACTGCATTCAGTTGTCTCTACTCACAAGTGTGACGAGGAATATGCAGTAAAGTTTGCAAATGTAAAAAACTTTTTAATTGAGTCTAAAGCATTCAAGGTTAATAAATTGAATTTACAGCCATTGAAAATTCAATATGATTTAATGATTCGGAAAATTTCCGAAGTTGGTAATTTCTATAATTTTCTGGAAAAAACCTTTGTTCGTCAGGGAACACTAGATGAATTTGAGCCTATAAATCTTGAGGAATTTATTATTGATTTCAAAAAACAATTCTTAGATGAACTCAAAAATCATAAGATCACTGTCGTATGTGAAGAGCTTGATTCAGTAAATGTCATGGTTCCAAAAGGTACGCTTGTGCATCTTTTTTATAATCTTTTTTATAATTCAATCTATTGGATTCAAGAGCGCCAGAGAAAGGCTCGACAAGAGGACTTCTTTCTTAGAACGTGCAATGATGAAATTAGAATCTCAAAAGGAGATAACAATCATTCAATAAGAGTTTCTGATACAGGTACGGGGGTATTAACTCAGTACAGAGAAAATCTCTTTTTACCTTTTGTGACAGGTAAAGGTCGTGAAGGTCGTGGTATGGGGCTTTATGTCGTCAAAAGACTCTTGGAATCTTTTGATGCTTCAATATCACTCTTAAGCAACGAGAATGAATTTAGTAACCGCTATATTTTCCAGATTGACTTTAACACAGGTAGTATGATGAATCAGGAACAAGATAATGAGTAAATTGAAAGAACTATTAGAGTCATTACAGGTAGGGGCCTTTATCACTATTGAAGACGAGTTTAGTCCTAGTACTGACCATGAAGACCTTGTAGAATCGTTTTTAGCGTTAAACAGAATAACCAAAGATGCTTTAATAGAAGAGTTAAAACAATCAAATGCTGAATTGTCTGCTTGGTTAGATAGTTTGTATGCAGATTTCGGACAGCATTGCGATTTATCGGAACAAGGCATTTTAGGGGTCCTCGATGGAAAAACTGAAATAATTTCAGGCTTAACAAAGTATAGGGCAGAAATAGTTGCTTTTAAAAAACTCTTTTTCCTCCATGGGGCGTTTATTGCTGACAAAAAGTATGAAGAGGTTTTTAAACAAGTAAAGGACGCTCCGAAGACTTTAATACGTGTGTATAATCAATTTAATGATGAACTTTTCCAAGGTTTAAAAAAAGAGATTGAAGATAAGAAGATTAAACGAATTGTTGCTCTGATTGATAAAAAGCTGGGAGGCTCTGATGACCAGGGTGTAAGCATAATTTCAAATGAATTGAAAACAATAAAAGAAAAAGTTGACTGTGACTCTTTAAGTATAATATTTTCGTCAAATGCTGAACCTATAGAGCTAAAAGAACCTAGTGATTATTATAAGTATGAAGTAAATAAAAATGTTCCAGATTCTGTAGAAGAAATAGGAAAGGCCTTGTCTCTAGCGGCTCATGCTTTGTTAATTGAGAATTATTGTGATAACTTTATCGCCGCTGTTGAGTTTTGTAAGGATAAAGCATTTTCTTCTCCTCTGAATTTGTTTGAGGTTTTGAAGAAGGGGGGCAGAGAAGGAAACGGTACTTTTGAAATTTTTCATAACTGGTTCAACAATGTTGCTAGTTTTAAAATAGAACAACGTAATTCAGATAATGGACGATTGTGGTATACTTACAACGATGGTTTTCCTGAGCTAGTTTCCGCAAAAACAGAAGATGTAAAGGAGGACGTAGCACTTTTTCGTGAAATAAATTCGTTTGAAATTTTTGACACTTTTGTAAATGAAAAGTATTTACCATTAGGGAGTGGTGATATCTTTTACTCAAATAAAGATAAAAAGTATTATGTCTTGTTTGGGCAGGACTGTGATTTGTTAGTTCGCTGGGATAATGAAAACAAGTTGGTTGGACGTAAATCTAAATATGGAGTTTTTGTCGAGGCTGAATTTAAGCAGGCGCTATCTGAAGAAAAGTACGTCGAAAAAAGAGAAAACAATCAAGATATTGTTTATCT
>DDLT01000038.1 GCA_002340265.1 Lentisphaeria bacterium UBA2565
TGAAAACGCACACAAACCTCGACGCCATAGGGGCACTCGATAATAATGATAATAATGTAACTGTACAGAGACGTTATGAGTTTTTGCGATTGAAACTTTTGGCTAAGAGTAACATGATTAAATACTGTGGGGTGACCGTGGGGTAGGCTCTCGTCAAGTCAGGTGGGAGTGGCTACCATACTACGGAACCCGCAGATAAGCGCCTGACAGACGGCCTTTTAGGCTCAAACTTAGACTTAACCTGACGTGAAACCGACTGGCCATCAACCTCGACTTAAAATAAATAGTAACAGTCGAAAGATTTGCTCTTACAGATTTACCATCTCGTGACGCAAAAACTGGTGTAGTGAAATTAGAGTTCGACTGTCAATACTACAACTACAAACACGTAGCTACAGTGTGGGATTACCCCAATCTCAAATTACCAAATGTTAATCAAGCTTGAAAAATTAATGAAAGTTTTATCTTTGAGACTTATAGACTAAAAAACTATTAAACTTATCAGACAGCCAGACTTACAGCGCTGATGTCAGACTTGATATATTCCATGGTATACTCGCAATGGACTCTGCCGCTTCCAACACATATCGCTGTGGCATTCCTTTTACAGTGTAACATCTAGAACCAACTGGACAATCTGTGCAAAGGAAAATATATACGCGGAAATATAACATTTTAATTTTTGCATGTGCCTTTCCCGTGTTTTTTCTTTTCTTTTTTTTTTTTAATCCATTCTTGGGCTATATTTCATAGGCTCCTGTCGAAGAACGATTCTAGAGAAGATTCTTGTTCACACGAGGCTGCTTTCTGTATAGGCAGTCAACCAGGTCTGGCCATTGAACGATTCCCGTATGAATACCTAGGATGGTCGGTTTATCAACCCCCTGCACATGTTTAATTCATAATATATATATATTTCAGGATTACCTGGTTTCATCTTGCATTGATCTACCTCTTCTGAAAGCCAAAAGAAAAGTTATGAACGAAACTCTTTCTTCACCATTGACAATACAAACTAAAACGTTGTAAGTTGCATAAAAAGTACATAATGATTCATATGCTTTCTTGTCACGGTATGGCAACAAAGGGCTTCGAATGATTCCCCTATTATTTCGAACAGGGGCCTGCTTAGTTTCGTTATCTAGCAAAAACTTGTCTGATTCATATTGGCTTTTGGTAAGCTTTGCAATGGGTTTACGATTCGACTAAAGCAGTGCTAGGTTTTGTTAACGTAACTCCACAGTTTGCGCAATTGTATGATCTCCTTCTTGTTGATGTAAAATTGAACCTTTTTCGGGGTTTTTGGCCAGTTTCGCTGACCTCAATTTTGACAGAACGAAGTACATTCTTATTTCTGACCTATTTTCTAAGTTTCTCGTGGTTGTTAAGAGGTAAAGAAAACCCCGTACATTTGCAATTTTGTCCTGTAAGCTTCAGTGCCATGTTGCAATTTTGGCACACGTATTTTGACCTGTTACAAGTCGAAGCTATGGAGCACTTCACATTTTACATAAATGAAGCGTGTAGCACAAAACTCTGATGTACCTTTTCTTGTGTAATACTCCGCTTTGAATCCCGTGCGCACTACCTTGCTATCAGATTTAAACACGATTAGCATGTTATTTGATGAAGATTCCAACATCTCTGGGTAATAATGACCACAAAATCTGCCAAGGGAGGTAGAATCTGCGGAATTCCCATCAAACACCTCAACATAGTCATTTAAGCATCGCGTGTCCCCTCGTTCCAGGTTAAAATAAACGAATTGAAATCTGATCACATGACCAAAAGGAGCGGTTATACGCCATTCACACCAACTGTTAGTTGTATAATATCCGGGGTAGTAAGGCGACATGATGAGACCACGTTTACCAGTGAGGTGCTCACTGCAGCCTTAAAGAAAGGAACACATCCGGTTCAATCCAACAATAAACTCATTCAAGAAGTATCGGTTCTAATATTTGCAAAGTTGAGATAGCTACTTGTACGGTCAAATTACTTGCTTAGTCGGTTTTAAAACAATGCCTTCAGGAAGTGTTCTAAGGTTAGCTGTACTAAAGGAGTTCCTTCAATGGCCTGACTGCGAATATTCTCTGCCGACTCTGGTGTAATTGTTAGAGTTCTCACAATTGTTCTTGTAAATGGGTGGAGATAGAGACATAGAACTTACAGCTTACTGGTTAGTTTTATCCTCGCTTTTTAACATAATACTGGAATTTTTACCTTTCTTGGCTGCTTTTTCGGGCTCTGCGGGGCAGTAACCATTGGTGAAGTAAGGTGCTGCTATAGCAATAAATCCTTTTCGTTGTTCTAGGTTTCCTTCAAATATCAGCTGAAACAATAATAATAAAGTAAATTATATAATATCATGAATAAAATCTAAAATTTTAAGGCTAAAAAAGTCCCGATGGAGCTGGGGTTGTTTCTCATACTGACCA
Source organism: Lentisphaeria bacterium UBA2565 (assembly GCA_002340265.1). Classification (GTDB taxonomy): domain Bacteria; phylum Verrucomicrobiota; class Lentisphaeria; order UBA2565; family UBA2565; genus UBA2565. The sequence continues at coordinate 2,439 of DDLT01000038.1, forward strand.
GAACTGTGATCCACTTAAAGAGAAGTCTGACGCTTTGCACAAACATGAGCAATCAAATGAGTTGGATGAATAAAATAAGTATTCACTACCGATTGCCCAATTCTTGAGACTTTTTGAAAATGAACCATTTGCAACAAACGATCACACGCATGGAACAAAACCCGCCATCATGGATTGCAAAAGAATGTGACAGTCCCATCAAGCAGCGATTCTAACCAGTAAAGCCTGACTACTTAATGGTTTGGATATCTCAGAGAGAAGCTTTCCATGTGGCATGCATGGTGGGTCTTTAAGATCATGTGACCGTATGTTGCTCAAGACCCATTGTAAAATCCAAAGAGCTCTTTTCACCTGATGTTGCGTCACTCCAGATACCGATACTTGTCCGTAACGCCAAGAGTTATCGCCATTTGACTCGTCTTGCCAGATAGGTCTTTCTCTTGAAAATATATCATCTATTTGGTAGAGTCGTAGATAATTATTGCCTGCACCAAGCAACATGTAACGGAACTTCAAGCATTTACTGTAACCATCGGCTGATCGATTATACCATGGGCTTCGTACACGGGCAAGGTTTGATCCACCTTTGCTAGATAAGGAGAAGGTAGCTAGACGATTACCTGTGAAAAAAGTGTGAAATCCAGAAATTTGACCCTTGAATATACACATACAACTTTTTCCCTTATCACAATCAAACCCTGTTTGATAGCGCTGAGAAACAACAGCTAATGACGATAAGAAACGTTTTCCAAGATTGAGAGAAGCTATTGGACCATAGCACTCCCCTCTTGTGAAAATGGGCAGTTTTTGACCACAAATTGGGCTCCGTTATACAACATTGCTTACGCATCGACTTCTATACCACAATTAATTTAGCTCGCCACGTCATCTGTAAAAATACCTAAACATAACGATCACAAAATTACATCGAATGTATTTACAATACATAGCTGCACTGAAAAGGACAATTACTCCAGTAGAGCTATTGTATATATTTGTAACTGAAATCTCCTCTTTTTTAAAAACGTTGAACCTTTGTGGACTTATATTCAAACTTTGACGGCAGCTTATCAAACTCATTAATGATTCATCAAGT
>DDLT01000259.1 GCA_002340265.1 Lentisphaeria bacterium UBA2565
TTGTTTTTGATAAAACAGGTACTTTGACGAAAGGGAATCTAGCGGTCTCGCTTCTACATCCGGTTGATGGCGTCGAAGCTTCAGAACTTCTGCAGACAGCGGTTCAGGCAGAATGTGTAAGTAATCACCCAGTGGCGAATGCGATTAGAAGTTTGGCGGAAGAGGTTGGCGTCGAATATGATTCTGAACTTTCTGGTGATGAAACTGCCGGTAAAGGTGTGGCTGTAGTTGTCGGAAAAGATGAGTTTAGAGCAGGGCGCTTGAACTGGTTTGAAGAGCTTGGAATGAATTGTGAGTCGATAAAAGAGTCGCTGGCAAGTGATAAGGCGTCTGGTTTGAGTATTGTTTCAGTTGCAAAGAATGACAAGGTTCTTGGCTGGATTGGTTTGAGTGACGAAATTCGTGACAATTGTGCCGAAATGATTGCGGAACTTAAGAAGGTTAACGGCTTGAAACTTTGTATGGTGACTGGCGATAATGGTTCGGTGGCTTCGAAAGTGGCGAAAGCGGTTGGAATTGATTTTGTTAAATCCTCCTGTCTGCCTGAAGATAAGGTCGAATTTGTTGAAAAGGTTCGCGAAAGTGGCGCAAAAGTGGTTGTGATTGGTGACGGTGTAAATGATGCGCCAGCTCTTGCCGCCGGAGACTCGAGTGTCGCAATGGGAGCGGTCGGAAGTGATATCGCGGTCAACAGTGCGGCGATTGCATTGATGAACACCGATTTGTTGAAGATTCCATTCCTGTTACGTCTTTCGCGTCACACAAAAGTTGTGATGAATCAGAACATTTGTGTCGGTCTAATTTTTGTAATCGGAGGTCTTTATCTCTCCGCAATGGGCGTATTGTCTCCAGTTGTAGCAGCTCTAATCCACACCTGCAGTTCACTGTTTATAATCTTCAACAGCGCAAGATTGATTAAAAGCAGTTAACAGTAAACAGTTAGTAGTTAACGGATATGAGGAGGAATTATCGTGAGTAAAAGCATTGCGTACGACAAATCGTATAAACTGGCGATTAGAATTGTTAATTGCTGTAAGTGGATTCGGTCGAATAAGAGTGAATTTATCTTGAGTAAACAACTACTGCGTTCTGGAACATCTATTGGTGCAAATATGGCTGAAGCCAATGGCGCTATTTCTGATGCAGATTTTTCTGCAAAAGTTTCAATTGCATATAAAGAGTGTCGTGAAACGTTGTACTGGCTGTCTCTTTTAAAAGATACAGATTATATAACGGAAGAGTCGTATAAAAGTCTTCATAAAGACACAGATGAAGTTGCAAGGATTTTGTTTTCTATTTTCAAAACAACACGAATTGATAATAATTAAATGATTGTCGGTGGTTTTACTGATAATCTCTTACTAAATTTAATAAATAACAAAAATATTGTCAGCATTTTAATTGATAACTGTTAACTGCTGACTGATAACTGAGAAGAGGTAACCTATGGGAATGAAAGAGAATTTGATGACGGATATGAAAGCGGCAATGCGCGCTAAAGATGCAGTGAAACTTGCTGTGGTTCGTCAGATTAAAGGTGAAGTTGGTAAATTTGAGACTTCTAAAAATTACAAAGGCGAAACAACTGACGATGACGTGAAGAATATTATTCGTTCACTTATCAAACAGCATGTGGAGTCTTACGAGGCATTTGCTGCTGCTGGTCGTGATGAAGATGCGGCAAAAGAACAGGCGGAGATGGAAGCGTTGAAAACATATCTTCCAGCAGCTCTGACAGGTGATGCTCTGGCTGCAAAGGCTTCGGAAGTGATTGCCGAAGTTGGTGCGGAAGGTCCTCGCGATATGGGGAAAGTTATGGGCAAATTCAAAGCTCTAGGTTTGGAGTTTGACGGCAAAGAACTTTCTTCAATTGTGAAAAACCTGCTGAAATAAGTTTATTTCATTTTGAAGGTGTTGTTGTTCTAGATTTATGAACGATAACACCTTTTTTGTGTCCTGATAAAATGGTAAATGAGTGACTTTGAGTTACCTTAGTTTTGGTAATTTTGATGACAGTTTCAGTATGGAGTTTCTATTATGGAAGTTGAAAGAAAGCGGTTCGGAAGTCTTTGGAAAAGCCGATTTGTCGGTTCATTTGCATCTTTAATTGTCTTTATATTTTTGTCACCAGTTTTGATGCTTTTGTTTCAAAATCGTGGACTGATTCAGCTGATGTATTTTTTCATTGTCGGGACAAGTTTGTATGCTATAAAGCAGAGTCGCCGACAGTTTATCTCGGGTATGGCTTTTGCTGTGATTGGAATGATTTTTAAAGGGGCATTCCTTTTCAACGAAGAGGTGGTGCTTGCCACAATCGGGCACATTTTTCTCTTTCTATTTTACGGTACGATCGTGAAAGCGATTCTATTCGATCTTTTGACTCTAAAGACCACTTCCACCGACTCTTTGTGCGAAGCTGTTGTGGGATATTTGATGGTGTCGGCGGCTTTTGCCGAGCTTTATAAAATCATTTACTTTAATGTTCCGAATGCTTTTTCGGGTTTGGAAGGCGCCGCGTCGCTATCATATTTCAGTGTGGTGACTTTAACTACATTGGGGTATGGCGATATTTTGCCTGTTTCAATGTATGCGAAGTCGTTGGTGACAATGGAAGCTGTGACCGGAGTGTTCTATATGGCTGTGTTAGTTTCTCACTTGGTAAGTGGTATCTCACGCCATAACGATAGCGGAACAGTAGCGGAACAG
>DDLT01000203.1 GCA_002340265.1 Lentisphaeria bacterium UBA2565
TATTCGAATCGAAACCATCGTCGGCCCCTACAGCGACAAAGCACGCACTTTTCACCCAGGGCAAGGCACCAGCCACTTTTTCGCGACAAATGAAGGTGAACATTCTCAATTCATCCGAAATTTAACAGAAGAAAAAAAATTGTATGATCAACTATTGCAAAGATGTCCAACGTTGGAGCAGTTTGACGACGGCTCATTTAGCTGGTTTATAGACGAACTTGAACCATCACTTGAAATTGTATCCGAACTTGGCACCATAAAAGAGGACTACACCATTGAATGGCCCGAAGGGGAAAAGCTCCCATTTGCCAGCGCCATCAACTTTGACAATCTTCAACTCCGCGTAAAATCCGACAACGATTGGTTTGAGCTTGAAGGCGAAGTAAAAGTGAACGATCAAAAACTACTATCGGCAAAAGAGCTAATACAACCAACCGAGCAGCATGGGCGATTCATCAAAATGAGTGACGGGCGATTTATCGCTCTCAGCAAAAAACTCCACAAAGAGCTGGAACGCGCACGCTCACTTGTGCAGGCCGACAAAAAAGTAATGCGTCTTCACCCAAGCAGTCCGTTGAACTTTGACGGCTTCCTCAAAGCAACCAACGCCGAAGTAGACAACGAATGGGAAGAACGTGTCGCCAACATTCGTAAAGTAAAAAACAAAAGGTACAACACCCCAGCCGGACTCAACGCCGACCTCCGCGACTATCAAGTCGACGGTTTTAAGTGGCTCAGCCAACTTTCAGACCTAGGTTTCGGAGCCTGCCTAGCCGACGACATGGGACTTGGTAAAACCATCCAAGCCCTAACACTTCTACTAAAAAGAAAAGCCAAAGGGCCAACCCTGGTTGTAGCTCCTGCCTCCGTTTGCGAAAATTGGCAACGAGAGGTCACCAAATTCACTCCTGCTCTAAACCCGATAATTTTCAGCGAAAGCGAAAATCGTGAGAGAGCGATAAAAAAAGCCAAGAAAGGCGACCTAGTCATTGTCACTTATGGACTTCTAAATTCATCAGGCGAACTCTTTCAATCCAAAAAATGGGGGACAGTAATTCTGGACGAAGCCCAGATGATAAAAAACCATCAGGCTAAGCGAACCAAAGCCGCTCACGCTCTGAATGCCGACTTCAAAATGATAACCACAGGAACACCTATTGAAAACAACCTCCTTGAGTTATGGTCGCTTTTCGAGTTTATCAACCCAGGACTGCTAGGAAACAAACGGGCATTCTTCAACAGCTACTCCAAAAGCATTGAAATCGACCACAACCGTAGTTCAATGAAACAGCTGAAAGAGCTGGTAAAACCATTCATTCTTCGCCGAAAAAAAATGGATGTACTGGATGATCTACCGCCAAAAACCGAAATTCCACTTCACATCGAGATGACTCAGAATGAACTTGGTATTTACGAAGCATTACGCGACAAAGCTGTCACTGAAATGGCTGAAAGCACCGACAACGTCCAATTCCTAATTCTCGCACACCTGACAAAACTACGCCGTGCCTGTTGCCACACCTCGCTGGCGACCAAAAAGAAAAAAGGCGAATCCAGCAAACTAAACCAGCTGATAGAACTGATGGAGGAACTCAAAGCGGGTGGGCACAAAGTCCTTATTTTCAGCCAATTTGTCGACTTTCTAAAACTCGCCGCTGAACAACTCGACAACAACAAGTTCAGCTACCAATACCTTGACGGAAGCACCCCAGTGAAAAAACGTTTAAAGCTAGTGGACAAATTTCAGAATGGCGAAGGCGACGCCTTCCTAATCAGTCTCAAAGCTGGAGGAACGGGTTTAAACCTTACTGCTGCAGACTACGTCATCCACCTCGACCCTTGGTGGAACCCAGCCTCGGAAGACCAAGCGTCCGACCGTGCCCACCGCATAGGTCAGCAACGTCCGGTAACAGTATACCGCTTCATCACCAAAGGCACAGTCGAAGAAAAAATATCGAAACTACACCATGAAAAACGAGAACTCTCCGAATCACTCCTATCAGGAGCAGAAGTGTCTTCAAAAATGTCTGTAGAAGAGATTATAAACCTACTGAAATAACAAGGCGTCACCCAATTGCTAAGAAAAAGGTCATAGAGCGAATTCGGGTTCTTTATTGTAGCACCTCACAAATCTACAATTAAAGTTCCCGACGAGTGTCGGCGGCTTTGCAACACCTATGATTTTCTTCCCGACGAGTGTCGGCGGCTTTGCAACACCTATGATTTATCTCCCGACAACTGTCGGCGGCTAAAAAAGTGATTTAATCAACCTCTCGCAAGTCGTCGGCAGCCCCCTACTCCTTTTTTACTGTGTACCGCGCAACGCTTAACGCCCACTAGCGAAAGCTGTGTACCGTGCACCGCTTACCATACACCGCGTACTAATTAGCTGTCTCATTTCAGCCTGTCAAAGACGAAAGTAATGGAATAGAGTTGTATTTGGCCGTTCAATTTGTACGTTTTCTGCATCAGGGAAACATAAACAAGGATAATTTTTATATGAAAAAGAAAAAAGAAGTCCCATTTTTGATGGCGCCGTTTCTGTCGTTCTACTCTCAAAAACTGTATAAAGATCTGTGCAGAAACTGGAAAGGATTCGGTTTCTTCTATGTCTTCATCATCGCGCTGATTATCGGTGGTGGATCATTTTACTTCGGCCAAATGTATGTCGATAACCTTCCGGAAGAGGCTATCGAAAAATTGGTGGATAAAGTGCCTACATTTGAAATCACCGACGGGCGCCTGTCCGCAAACGTGCAGCAACCTTATGTGATTGACTGGAAGGTGGAAAACAGTTCGGTAACACCAAATAAGATTATTATCGATACAACCGGGCAGTTTACAGAATTAAAAGATGACATGGCCTGTTTGATTACCGAGACGGAATTTATCGGAAGAGATGAGAAGACTGGGGAAATCGTCAGCTTTCCATTTGACGGGATTCCGAAATTCGGACTAACTCAAGAAGATGCCCGAACCTTTATTAACAAGACTCTGGAGGTGGCACCAACAGGAATTGGAGTCATCGCCTTCTTCGCCTTTTTCATCGGCTACTCCATTCGCCTGCTGTTTTATGCCACGCTGGCATCAGCGGTGGTCAACGATTCGCGTGAATACAAACAGCTCTGCCGCGTCACGGCTTTTGCCCTGACTCCGGGTACAATCCTAACCTGGTTTTTAGGAATTCCGTTCCTTTTCGGCATGGCAATTAACATCGCATACGTCATCTTTGCGGTTCGTTCATGCAGACCGAAAGTAATAGCTCCAGCACAACAACCTTTGAAATAGTACGTCATTGCTTTACTGCATTATTGCTTTAAACGGTTCAATGACGCACTAGCCGATTTAGGTATAAAAAAATCCACAGATTCAACCGGTACACTTTAAGGGCATCGGTAGTCTGTGGATTCTATTTTTAATCACTGAAATGCAAACTGTGAATTCCACAATCCGTATTCCGCAATTAACTATTGTTCTGAAATTTAGTTAGCAAGCTTATCTTCCGCCAAGTGCCATTCCAAATCTTCGATCACACTCAGTTCGACAATATTCTCCGCTTTCTCAAGCAGTTCAGAACATTCCTTACTCAAGTTGGTCAAATGCAGCTTTGTTCCCGCTTTCGCGTAGCGTTCGGTAATATTGTTCAACGCTTCCAGACCGGAGTGGTCGCAGACACGTGCATCGGTGAAGTCGATCACAACCTCTTTCGGGTCGTTTGAGAAATCGAACAGCTCTTTGAATGAAGAGACCGAACCGAAAAAGATTGGACCATTTGGGAAGTAACATTTCATATCGCCTCGAGTTTCAGTTTTCGCAGTAATATTTTTACCGTGTTCCCAGGCAAAAACCAGTGCGGATGCAATCACACCCACAAGAACCGCTACCGCAAGGTCAACAAATACTGTCACAGTCGATACCAGAATAATCACAAAAATGTCGCTGAATGGGATTTTCTTGAAAAGACGAAGACTTGTCCACTCGAACGTACCAATTACAACCATAAACATCACACCCACAAGTGCCGCAAGTGGAATCACCTCAATCAGTGATGCGCCTGCAACAACGAAAAGCAACAGAGCAACTGCAGCTGTAATACCGGAAGTGCGACCGCGTCCACCTGATTTGATATTGATCATACTCTGACCAATCATCGCACAACCACCCATTCCGCCGAAAAAGCCGTTAGCAAGGTTGGCAAGTCCCTGACCGATACACTCTTTGTTACCTTTACCGCGAGTGCCGGTAAGTTCATCCACAAGTGTAAGCGTCATAAGTGACTCGATCAAACCAACCGCCGCTGCAAGAATGGCATACGGAAGAATCACTTTAAACATTTCAATGG
>DDLT01000024.1 GCA_002340265.1 Lentisphaeria bacterium UBA2565
GTTTCGTTTAACCGGTAGCTGCGCCGGGCGACGCCATGCACGTAACGGCATTGGATCATAACAACCCGGACCTTCTGTGTGAACAAGAAGTTCGTTACCAAACGTATCAACTAGATAAATACCAGTCTGTTCGCCTTTGCCCGTTGTACGAGATACAAGGAAGAAGTTTTTGTCCAAAGGAAATGGGTCTTCATATTTCGGTTTAAACCTTTTAAACGCATCCCAGTTTCCTTTATCGACTTGGTCAATTGCCTCTTTTGGCCAAGTTCTTACGACAGGTTCACGGCCGTCAACACCTTTTGTACGGTCGATAATTGCCAGAGCTCCCCAAGGACGATCATGACATGAACCGAAAATACAGATTGTATTTGTGGTTCCCGGAATCACACGTCCGTCGATTACACCACCCGGTGAAGGTGTATTGTTACCCCAGTAAATCGCATGGTTTGTTCCATCTGGATTAACCGTCCAAAGTCCCTGAGCATCACCGAAGTTGCGGTCGACATACTCCCAGCGATCGTAAAGAATACGTCCGTCCGGCATCAGCGACGAGTGTCCCTCGAAAAGCGTACTTTTACCCAGCTGGTGAATGTTCGATCCGTCAGGATTCATTTTGAAAATATTCGCCATAATATGACGGTTACACATGCAGTATTTCGGTTCACGAGTGGAACTGAATGCAATAGAATTGTCTGGAAGATAAAGCGGGTCGATATCTGAAACTTGTTTCGCACGCGTCAGCTGTTTAAGTCCTGATCCATTCGAATTGACTTCGTAAATATGGTAGTCATCTTTCACATTCTTACGCATTGAGAACACGATCTTTTTGCCGCTGAAGTGAACTTCCGGATCACGGGCAATCGCAGTTTTACCACCGTCGACAAGCGTCTTAACCTGTCCGCCTTTGCCGAGATGAATTGTTTTAATCAGTCCCGGAGGGGCGAATTTGTTTGTATTGATTTCACCTGTTTGGAAAAGCGTTGCCGTGTTGTGGTGATCATTTTTATACTGTTTGCGAACCACAAAAAGAATCGGATCTTTGCTGACAAGCGGATTGGCAATCAACGCATCACGGTTGAACTTTGAAAGCTTATCAAGGAAGTTCGGCTCTTTCTGTAAAGTCTCTTCAAGATTCGCCAAACCATTCTTAAAGAAACTCAGCTTTTTGTCAAACTTCTTCTCTTTATAGCTTTTATAATGGCGTGACAGGTAGTTTACCGCGCGCTCAAGGGCTTCAAAATTTACGTCCTTACACGCATCCATCGCACCCTGCATTTTGAAACTGTTAAACTGGTCTTTCGTCAGATACTTAATCGATGCGGCCGCCGCCACAATGCGAAGGTCTTTATCGAACGCCCAAAGCACCTCTTTATTTTTATTTACTTTAAAGAACGTCTTACCTTTTCCGGTTTTACCATGTCCAAGCCAGTTGGTAATGACAATATTACCCTCTTTATCTTCTATCAGATCCGTCGTAAAATGCAGACCCATCTGTGGAACTTCGGAAGATTTAAGCTCCCAAACCACTTGACCATTTTGATCGAACTCCTGAACACCGTGCTCGTAAGCAGCCAGAACATTACCGTTTTTCAGTTCGATTCCTTTATAACAAAGACCCGGCACTTTCAGTTCACGAAGAATTTTACCAGACATATCATATTCACGAACCATCTTTTCGCCGAGGTGTCCCACCAGAATGGAACCTTTACGAGTCAGCTCAAAGTGACGAAAGTCCACATGCCCTTTGTTCTTTTCAGCCAGTTTGATTTTTTTAATCAGTTTCCCTTTAGGAGAAAGCAGGTGAAGTGAGCCTTCTTTGCGTGAAGAAACACCCACAAGCGTATTACCATCCTTCAGGCGAATTGCTTTAAAACACTCCGCATTCACTCGATAATCCCAAATTGTCTGCCCGGAGATCGTCACCTCTTTAACCCCACGGTTATACGAAACCAGAATACGGTTTCCCTTCACCATTTCGGCACTATAAGAGTGAGCCGTTTTCGCACTCCAGATCATTTTCTGGTCATCATCAAAAACCGCCATACGGTCATGACCTGTATCGGTAATCAGCATCGGCTGGGCGGTAAGAGCGGCTTTCACACATAAAGCCACGGCAATTGTGGTAAATCTTTTCAACATCTACATCCTCCTAGGTAAATGAAAATTCAGAAGCCCTTGCAGCTCCTTTTCTAAAAAAGCGGTCGCTAAGATAGCAAACTCTTAAGTTATTTCAATATATAGAAGAGTGTGTTATATAATAAAGTTTATGTAAGCTCCTTATTATGAGGAAGGCTTACCCAAAAAGGACAGACACATAGGTCAGCCATTACAAACTTATAAAGATAATATTAATTAGTAGAGTGTGTACCTGTCTGTTCCCTCCGCATTCAGTTCAATTGTAGGGGGCGAACCTGTGTGTTCGCCCAAATAGTGCAGATATGTTGGTCAGTCCCTACCACCCTGTAAAACTTCCACAATTGTTCTACAACCCTTCCATAATTGTTCCCATAACTAATTGACAGTTAAGAAAGAGGCGATACTTTCGAAACAGTATAAAAAAACTTCGCATACCATTTGAGCCAAAGGGGAACACGGCTCAAACCTCCACTAGAAGCGAAGTACACTCCAGATAGAAAACATAAAGGGAACACAGATGAATCCAAGAAAATGGCTAACAGGCCTATTAAGTCTCCTGACAATTTCCACCACCATCGCCGAAAACGCCGCCATTGAAGTAACCGGAGACAGCTACACCTTAACCGAAGATCTCCACGCCACGAACAACCTAGAAGATAATTTCTATGGTATTTATAAGGAGGTAGGTGATTTAACACTCGAAGGAGCATACGATATTAATGTTTCTAACGCTTCGGTCCTTACTCATGGAGGAGTTAAAATCTATGGTGTTAAAGCTAGTGATGATATTAATTTAATAAATTACGGTGGGGATATTACAGTTTCTAATATTGTTTCAAACTCTTCTAATAGTGCCTTGGAATATGCCATTGCAATAGCCTTGGAAACTAACAGTTATGATAACGTTTTAGGAACTCTTGAAGGAAATGTTACTGTTTCAACAAAGGGGGGGAGTGCAATAATAACTGATTCAGAATATTCCTATGCCGTAGCAAAGGCTGAATCAGCTGGTATAATGGGACATCTTCAAGGGGATTTGTCAGGGAGTATTAAACTTCTTGCTACCGGTGGTGTTGCAATGATTGAAAATTCAAGCCACTCCCTAAACTCTGCTGGTGCTGGTGCTTCGGCTTCTGGCTGCCAAAGTATTGAGGGTGATTTTACGGGGGAGATTCATGCTATTGTCACTGGCGGTCAATCAGTTGCAGATGGTGGTATGTTCTCTCACCCTGATGCCTTTTCTGAAGCATCAGCGTTTGCAGTTGACGGAAATATTGGAGGTGATACTGCAGGAATTATCAATGTTTTTGCGAAAGGTGGTGAGGCAACAGTTAAAAACTCCCTTGCTAAACAACATGGTGGTGCTGTCGCCGAAGCAAAAACTTGTGGCATTAATGGTAATATTGCCGGTAATGTCTCTGGTAAAATAACTTCGAGTAGTATGGGCGGAACCGCAGTGTCAAATACTAATGCATTTTCCTCTTCCTATGCTTCTGCAGTTCAAGGAGTCGTTGGTGGAGGTATTAGTGGAGATATCCAAACAATAGCCGAAGGAGGTGTTGCTTCTGCTGGGCAAGACGCTTATGCGAACGCCACAGCTAAAGGTCTGTGGGGAGATGTCGATGGAACGCTGTCAGGTAGTATTTTTGCGTCGTCTCAAGCTGGATTAGTTTTAGAAAGTAAGAATGCTTTTGCAAAGGGAGAAGCAAGTGGAATTGAAGGCAGTACAGACTCAACTGTCGCAGGACAAATTACATCAGTTGCAATTGGCGGAACTGCTATTGCAGAAGAAAAAGCAGACGTGAGTGCACGGGCAAAAGGAATTTCAGGTTATATAGATGAAGGAGACTTTTCTGGATATATAAAGGCAGTCGCTACGGGTGGCTCAGCTACAGCACGAGACGTTGCATATGCGGGAGCAATTGGGGTTGGAATTGGAGATGGCATAGATGGGCATCTTACTGGAAGTATTGACGTAGTTGCGATCGGGGGCACCGCAAAGGCGACTCAAAATGCTTCTACGGTGGCATTGGCTTTTGGAGTAGGAGGCCATTTGATCGAAGGTGATGTTACGGGAGTTATTAGAGTTTCAGCCGAAGGGGGAGTTGCAACTTCGTCGGGAGACTCTCGAGCCGATGCTGATTCTTATGGATTAGGAAATGGTGTGGGATGGGTTAATGTTACAGGAGATTTTTCCGGGGCAATTCTATCAACTGCAACAGGGGGTGAGTCCAATGGCACCAGTTGGGCAACAGCTTATGGAATATCAGGTGAGGTTGAAGGGGATGTTTCTGGATCGATACTTACGATTGCAACTGCTGGTGTTGCTGATCAATCTGCTGCTGCCAGAGCTTACGGGATTGATGGAGGGGTAGTCGGTGACATCTCAGGAAATGTTAATGTAATGGCTATTGGCGGTAAGGCTGAAACTGCAAATGCGTACGCATTTGCAGTAAAGTATCCAAGTTTCAGTCTCTCCGGAAATATCACTGCCTTCGCCGTAGGTGGAACTGCAAACTCTGAAGAGAATGCTAATGCAGGAGCTTTTTCCTATGGGGTTTGGGATGGTGAGTTCAATGAGGATGTAACGGGAACTGTCAAAGCTTTGGCAATTGCAGGTACAGAAAACGGAGAAAGCGCAACTGCTGGAGCTTCCGGAATACATACTACAGAGGATCTTTCACTAAACGGAGCATCTGTTGTAGGTGAAGCTTTTACCAATAATAAAGAAGGATATGTGACTAATGAATTTATTAAAGACAGCCATTATTACCGTGATTTTGTAGTCGGCAGTTACTCTGTTTTCAGTTTTGGCGGCAATGTTGATGCAGCAAATAGTATGCTGTTGGGAGCTATTTATTGTAAAGATGATGTAAGTTTGAGTAGCTGTGACTTTACATCGATTTCTACGACCACTATCAAGGGGGATTTTAATGTGAATGGTGGTTCTACGCTTGGCTTTCAACTTTATGAGGATGTGGAAGATGCATTGAATTCTCGTATTTTCGCAGATACAGCAGTGATCGAAGAGGGTACTAATATTCGTTTGGGCAATGGAAAAGGTGTGAGTGGTGCTGATGTTGTTGGTAAGGAGTATAAATTGGTTGTTGCGAATGACCTGACCGTTGATGTAGAGAGTCTTCAAGACGATGTAAAAACTATTTTTGAAGCGGACTATTTTGTTTCTTCCGAAGACGGAGATGTTAGAGAGGGCGGAACGAACTCTTTGACAGCCAAAGTGACAGGACTAAAACAACAGCAAGTGGTGGATCAGACTAAGGCGAATCGCTCGGCGGTTAATGTGTTGGGACAGACGGTTTCCAAGGCTTGCGGAATTACGCGTTCTATGGCTCGTGGAAAGGGTGGTTCTGATATCGCATCGGAGATTCCGCAAGGTTCGCTACTGGCAAGTGCGATGATGACGGGCGGATTGAATGCTAACGGCACCAGTGAGTGGTTGAGTTATTTCCGTCAATTCAATGATTTGGGCGAACTGGATTCGGATGGTTCGACACTGGGTTCCGAATGGAACAGCAACGGGTTCATGGTCGGTTTGGAAAAGCTTTACGAAAGAAAGTTGATTCTTGGTGTCGCGGGCGGCGGATCATGGACTGATCTTGATGGCAAAGACGGTGCGGGTGGCGGTTTCTCCAAAATGCTGCTGACAACCGCTTATGCCAGTTTCTTTACTGATTCATGGTATGCGGATTCCGGTCTGATTTACGGAAGATCATGGAATGATACGGAGCGCTTTGATACCGCCGGAGACCGTTACGAGGGTGATTACAATGCGAACTATTTCGGTGGTTGGCTTGAGACTGGATTTAATGTCTGGGAAAATGAGAATAATATGTTGGAACCTTACGCGCGTCTGACGTATCTATCAGGTCACCACGACAGCTATACCGACGAGGGTGGCGCGGCTCCGATGAAGGTAAATGGTAACAATACGGATAACCTGCTTGGCGAAGCGGGATTTCGCTTTGGTTCTGAATGGAAGATTGCGAATGAGTCAAAAATCCGCACAGAGTTGAAAGTTGGCGCACAGTATGAGTTTCTTGATCAAAACGTGGTGTCGAACGTGGAGATCATCGGTGTGAATCAACGCACTGAATCGCCAGAGGCGGATCGTCTGGCGTTAACGCTTGGTGCACGTGTGGATTGGTTGATTACCGACGCATTGGAATTCGGTATCGGTTATGAACCTGTGATTGCTGACAACTGGAACAATCATACATTGGACTTCACGTTGAAGTATGAGTTTTAAGTATTGTGGAATTCGGAATGATGCCGCGATGCTAATGAGATACGCTCGTTTCACTCGCTGAGTTATGAAACTTCGTTTCTGAATTACGCTTCGCTGAATTATGTCGCTTTGCTCCTGCGGGGGGCTCGTTTCACTCGCTGAGTTATGAAACTTCGTTTCTGAATTACGCTTCGCTGAATTATGTCGCTAGTGCGAATGTTTTATAGTTCATCCTCTTCGAGGATGGGCTTTTGTATGGTTTGATTTCCCCGGGTTCCCGTTGGTCACGCCGGGGCTATTGAGAATAATTCCTCTTCGAGGATGGGCTTTTGTTTGATTTGATTTCCCCGGGGTCCCGTTGGTCACGCCGGGGCTATTGAGAATAATTCCTCTTCGAGGATATTATCCACCTCATAGCGGTGGATTTACTTGTTGCCGAGGAGGATTTTAAAGAACTTTGAACATTGAACATCCAATACAGAACGTCGAACTGATGAGCGTTCGATGTTAAAAGTTAAGGGTTCGATGTTGGACGTTCAAGAATACAGTGCCGAGCGGGAGCTCGGCGTTCCCAGGATTTAACAAAAACTTCGAACATCCAACACAGAACGTCGAACCGATTAGCGTCCGATGTTAAAAGTTCAGGGTTCGATGTTCAAGAATACAGTGCCGAGCAAAGGCTCGGCGTAAAGAACTTGGAACATTGAACATCCAACACAGAACGTCGAACCGATGAGCGTTCGATGTTGGACGTTCAAGAATACAGTGCCGAGCAGGAGCTGGGCGTTCCCACCACGCAGTACGCACCACGCAGTACGCAACGCGCTGTTCTTATTCAGAGTCGTAGACTTTTTCGCCGGAAGCGATGGCTTTGCGCACTTTGGACTCTACTTGCTCTCGGTATTTGTAGAACTTTTGACGACTTTGTCCGTCTTCGCCTGGGACAAAGCCCGGCATGTCGGCACGTGGGGTTTTGGCAAGGTTGTCTTTTCCTTTCTGAATAATCGCTAGAGCCTGATTGTACTCTTTGCTACCTTTTTTAAGTTTCTTCAGACAAAGGCTTAGTTCAGGACGGTCAAAGCTACACATCGGACCTGGGTTTCTGATATGATTATTGGTGTTTACCATATTAACTTTAGTCAGTTTAGACAGTGTTTTCAGGTCGGTTTTAGATAGAGGAGAGCGTCCTGACAAGTTTAGACGGTAAGCTGTGTCGTATGTCGGGTAATATGGGCCGTTGATATCAATCCAGGTGATTAGGCGATCCATTTCCTCTTTGGTCAGCTTTACCTCGTGATGACCTCTTTCCAATACCTTGATTATTCTACTTTTGCGCGCACCCCATGAAAGTGCCGGCTGAATTGCAGCTGGTCCACCGCCGACACAGGAGATGTACTTCTTGCGCCAAAGTTCGTTGTATGACGTGTTGAATCCATTGGTTTTGTCAGGAGCAAGCAACAGGTGTTTGCCACCATTTTTGCCGAAGTCATGACATTTAACACAGTTTTTGTCGAATATAGGCTGTACTTCTGCAAGGTAGTTGAATAGGCGCGGTTTGCCGTACCAACCATTAAGTTTGCTTGGTTCACGTTTCAGTGCCATTGGCAGTTTTTTCATTTTCGGCACTTCTTTTACGCGGTCTTCGTGACAGCCGATACAACCGTAAGTTTCACCCGGCTGAACCTGTGATCCACTACGCATTGATTGCACCATTTTGCCGTCTTTATCAAGTAGTTGGAAGAAGACGAATGTATCTGCCGGCACTTCAAAGTAGGCAGAGCCGTCGGCTTCCACCGGAACAGTTCCTAGAATTCGTTTATTAGAGAAGTCATGCCAGTTCATTCCTGGCGCGATAGTTCCTTGGCCAAGCCATTTTTCGTTTGACCATGAGCGTTTTTCCGGTGCTTCAATTACACGCAGGTATTTTACAGAGCCGCGTTCGACGCCTTCCATGTGAGTACCGATATAAACATCTTGTACGTAGTAACGACCATTTTTGCTGGTGAAGTCACGTTTTACAGGAAGTACGGCTGGTCGACGCCATGCGCGTAGAGGCATCGGATCATAACAACCTGGACCTTCTGTATGAAGAAGGGTTTCATTCCCAAAGGTATCTACCAAGTAAATACCCATTTGCTCGCCTTTACCGGTTGAACGTGACACTAGGAAAAAGTTTTTGTCGAGTGGAAATGGATCTTCATATTTTGGCTTGAAGCCTCTGAAGGAATCCCAGTTTCCTTTACCCACTTGCTCAATTGCATTAGCTGGCCATGTTCTTACTACCGGCTCACGTCCATCCACACCTTTTGTGCGGTCGATAATTGCAAGAGTTCCCCAAGGGCGGTCGTGACATGAACCAAAGATACAGATTGTGTCAGTTGTTCCAGGAATCACACGTCCGTCAATAACTCCACCGGGAGACGGGGTGTTGTTTCCCCAGTAAACGGCGTGGGTTGTCCCATCTGGGTTTACGGTCCAAAGTCCTTGAGCATCACCGAAGTTACGGTCGACGTATTCCCAGCGGTCGTACATGATTCGTCCATCCGGCATAAGTGATGAGTGTCCTTCGAAGAGGGTGCTTTTACCAATCTGGTGAATGTTGGCACCGTCTGCTTCCATCTTGAAAAGGTTACCCATGATGTGGCGGTTGCACATGCAGTACTTTGGTTCACGGGTAGAGGTGAATACGATTGAGTCGTCAGGAAGATAAAGCGGGTCAATATCAGCAACCTGTTTTGCATTTGTCAGCTGTTTAAGGCCGGAACCGTCCGCATTAATCTCGTAAATGTGATAGTTGTCTTTCACATCTTTACGCATTGAGAAGATGATCTTTTTCCCGTTAAAGTGGATTTCCGGGTCACGCGCAAGTGCTGTCGCACCGCCATTAACCAGTGTTTTTACTTCTCCGCCTTTTCCAAGGTGAATTGTTTTGATCAGTCCCGGCGGGTCATACTTTTTAGTATTGATCTCGTTAGTCATGAAAAGTGTAGCTGTGTTGTGGTGATCCACCTTGTACTGTTTGCGCACGACAAAAAGAATCGGGTCTTTGCTGACTAGCGGATTTGCAGTCAGTGCTTCTTTCTGGAATTTTGTCAATTTATCCATCAACGCTTTATCTGTTTTCAGCTTTTCTGGAGTCGCGTTGAAGGCATCGAACTTCTTGTCAAAGCCTTTTGCTTTGTATTCAGGGTAACGGCGTGAAAGGTAATCAATTGCATTCTTTAGGGCAGGAAGATTGACTGCTGGTGCAGCTGTCGCCGCTGGAGCTTTTGCTTTCTTCGATTTTTTCCCTTTCTTTCCCTTCTTGCCTTTTTTCTTAGGTGCTTTTTCACCTACTACAATTTCGAACTCAAAGCTGAAAGGGTTGTTATAAGACGTTGTCTTTTTGTTCTTTTTACGCTTTTTCTTACCTTTCTTTTTAGGCTCTTCTTTCTGCTTCGGAGCCGCTTTGAAAAGTTCCAGCTGTTCGTTTGTTATAAATCTTATGGAAGCAGCTTCTCGAACAATTTGAGCATCATTGAAAGACCAGACTACTTCTTTGTCTTTGTTTACGGTGAAGAATGGTTTACCTTTACCGTGCTGTTTATGACCGAGCCAATTGGTTATAGTGATATTCCCATTTTCGTTTTCTAGAATATCTGTTGTAAACTTTAAGCCCATTTCTGGTACATCGGTGTCTTTAAGTTCCCAGACGAGTTTGCCGCTTTTGTCGAACTCCTGAACTCCGTGTTCGTGAGCCGCAAGAATATTACCGTTTTTCAACTCAATCCCTTTATAACAAAGACCCGGCAGTTTCTGTTCACGGAGAACTTTACCATCCATATCATATTCGCGAACCAGTTTTTCGCCGAGGTGTCCGACTAGGATTGTCCCCTTGTCGGTCATTTCAAAATGACGAAAGTCGATGTGTCCTTTCTTTTTGCCTGCTAAGGTAATTGTTTTTATCAACTTCCCTTCAGCGTCAAGCTGTAGAAGTGCGCTTTGTTTTTTAGAACAGACACCTGCAAGTGTTGTTCCGTCATCAAGGCGAATCGCTTTGAAACATTCACCGGGAAGTTTATAGTCAAAAACGGTTTTTCCGTCAAGCGTGACCTCTTTTACTCCATTGCGATAGGAGATAAGGATGTTGTTGTTCTGTACCATTTCGGCACTGTAGGAGTGGGCTGTTCTCTGACTCCAAATCAGGTTTTGATCATCATCAAAAACAGCCACACGATCGTGACCTGTGTCGGTAATTAGAATTGGCTGGGCTGCAAGGATGGATGTCAGTGATAAAGCTGCACTGATCATAAATATTTTTCTTAACATGCGGTCTCTCCTTTTCGGTCAAAATAAAAACAAAGTCAATGAAGATATTGAAAAAGAACTAGCTTTCAATATATAGAATGGGTTTTTAAAGATATAACCCTAGGAAAGTGACTTTCTTTACACCGGTTTTGGAAAAAAACGAAAAAAAATAGGACTTTTCTTAACATTGTAAAACATTATTATTAATAATAGTCTAACAAAAGGGTGATTTTATTTTATCGAGAATTGATTCCTTTAACGACGTCATGAGAAAACACGAACTAGATAACTCATGTTCACTAATAATTGATTTAATGTAAATTAAGGGATCAAAATGAAAAAAATCGTTGGTAGTCTAATCGCTTCAACTGCTGTTCTTTCAGGAGTTGTTGCTGAAGAAGCGAAATCTAATACTTTTGCTGACTCGTTCAAAAATGCTAAAATTAAAGGAACAATCGGTACTTATTTGGAAGCGATTGATTCAGATGCAGATGGGAAAGATGGTTCATGGCAGACTGTATACTTGAAGCTTAAGGCTGAAACTCAGCGTTGGAATAATTTAAAACTTGGCGCAGAGTTTATTAGTCATGGTCAGGTTTTTGAGGGAGATGATGATAATGATGAGACTCCTTATGATGATGATATTGAAACAAGTTCAGCACTTGCGCAGGTATACTTGGACTACGCTTTCACTGATAGCTTAACTCTACGTGCCGGTCGTTGGAGTCACGGTGATTTCACGCACATTGATGATGCACAAGCTCAGGGTATCTATCTTCGCTCACAGGGTGAAAAGTTCTCATGGGTAATCGGTGCATTCAACGAGTTTGCAGAACTGGATTATGATGATATGGAAGACTGGACGAAAGATTCTCAGGATCTTGCGGATGAAGGTACTTATGGTGAAGATTCTGATGATTTCGCGGTGTTCGCGGAAGCAGAGTGGTCTCCAGCTGACATCATTTCTATCAACCCATACGTTTACCATCAGGGTGATTACGCTTCTGTATTCGGTATGGATAATACGCTAACAATCAAGCTAAATGATGGACTGAAAATTGGTGCTAAAGTTAACGGTTACCATGTTTCATCAGATGTTGATGACGCAGACGATTCATTTAACTATGCGGTTGAGCCATTTGTTAAAGTTGGTGGTGTTACAGCTTCTGTTGGATTTGCATCTTTCGACGGTGATGGTGTAGGCGAGGGTGATGAGCCAGATTCTCTTAATAAACCGAAATGGTTTCGTGATTATCTAACAGGTTTTGATCAAGATAAAGTTTATGGATTTTCAAACTGTGATGTCTCTTTTGCAAAGCTTGCTTATAAGAACGGTAACTTCGGCACTCACCTGTACTACGGTTTCTACGAGTACGGTGTAGATCAAGACAACGAAGTTGAAGAGCTTGAATTTCAGGTTAAATACAAATTCGCAGGCGGTTGGGATGCTAACATCAGACTGTTCGATGTGGACTACAATACTGGAGATAAAGATTACCAGAAAGTTGAAGCACGTGTTCGCTTCAAATTCTAAGGCACACGTGCCATTTGTAGAACTACATTGTTCTATATAATTTAGGATTCCTCTAAAGAAAAAGGTCTTCCGAGATTCGTCTCGGAGGACCTTTTTTTATTTTGGGTGGTTAGTTAGTTCGTTGGATAGTTGGTTCGATTGGAGAAACAAAGCAATAAAGCAATAGAGAAATTTAGTAGAGGGGTATGAAATCCTATTTATCCAATTATCGTACCGAAGTTCAATTATTTATTAAGGATTTTACATTATGAACAAAAGTACCTTTACTGAGGAAAAAGTTCTGGGTTTTTGCCTCGATTATCTTGATCGATGGAACCGCGGATATAACCCGGAACTTCCCGTAGAAGCGGATTCGGTACGCCGTATCTGTACCAACCTCTTAAACTCCTATTTTCGTTATCGCGGTTTTATTAAACTGCTGATTAATGAATTTACTGGTGACCGCAAAGTCGATAATAAAGTTCAAAATCTTTTGGAACTTGCTGTAACTCAGCTAATTTTTCAGCGTGGAGTGACTCATTTTACTGCTGTGAATGTGTCGGTAGAAGTCGCAAAACGTCGTATTCGTAAAGCATCAGGTTTTGTGAATGGCGTACTTCGAAACTTTGTCCGAAAGTATGAAAAGAGTTTTGGTGACAAACCTGTTCAGAAACTACGAGAAATTTATGGTGAGAAGTACAACGAACTTTTTCTCGGGACAAAACTCTTTATGCATTGGCGCTCTCGTTTTTCAAAAGACGAGTTGGATGCATTGATTAAAGTTCTAGAAAAAGAGGTGAAGATTACGGTTCGTAAAAAGGCTGGTGTGACGCATATCCCTGATTTCCTTGAACCGATTGATGTCAATGTGCCGGATTGTGAAATGTTTATCTGTTATAACGCTACTGAACTCTTTAGATATTATATGGATGATTTTTATGTGCAGGATGCGGCGACTTTATTGGCGGCTTCACTTGTTGAGGCAGATGGTGAAAATCGTGTGAT
>DDLT01000179.1 GCA_002340265.1 Lentisphaeria bacterium UBA2565
CAAAGTTAAAAATGGCAGTTGTGTGTTTGGCAAAACTCGTGTCGATTTTTCTTCAATTCGAATCATTGCCGTTTTGTGTAATGTCTTGGAAGGATAAGTGGATAATTCGGATTATCAATTCTCAAAATGGATAATAGAGTTCAGAGGTCAATCAGATGCACAGTGGCTTTTTACGCGCTTATCGAGTTTAAAAGCCACTGCTTTAAGTTATGTGTCTTGTTCTTAATAAATTGGTGATGGGGTTGCCACTCTGATCTCCGAATACGTAAATTTTATTGAAATTATGTTGTTCGAATGTCAGCGTGGTTTTTTATGCTATTTATTTACTACTCTTTCGCAGACGTTGATTATTTTTCCCTACTCTTCGTTGCCGATTTGTGACTAAGTGGCACTTGTGATTGTCTCTGATGATGAGTTCGCTGATAAAACACTATGGCTAAAAGCTAGGTATGTTAGCAACTTGAACATACTTCTACCTGCAAGCGCCCCAAGTTAAACATTTATTGGTAACTCCAACAAATGCTGAAAGTTTGTGGTCTGAAAATCATCAATTTCTTCGAAGATTTTAGCTGGTCTGTAGATCTTAGCATCTAAAGCTAAACATCGCACCATTTTTTGCCTTTAAAGTTTTTAGGGCAGTCTGTAGGCTTGTAGATGCTTGATCAGTTCTTGACTGCCACTTCTCAGTGCCTTAGCTTTTGCAATCGGCTCAGCATTGATTGGCATGTGCTCAGGGTCAAACATAGTAGTAAGGATTGTTATACCAACAGAAGTATAATTATTAATGTAGGAGGTCTCAATAGTGTTTATCAACTCACCGTCAGCGTTGTAAAATCTGAAAGTAACATCCACGCCACGATGGTGACTTGCATAAGAGCCAAGTGTAGCGAGATACGCCAATGCATCCTTGGTAAAGTGGGATCCAATTATATATGGCTCACCAACTTCAGCGGTTACGAGTACTTCAGGGTTGTTTGATAGTGTGTTAATACCGTGACGCTCTAATTCATTTCGTAAGATGGAGTAAAATTCTCCATGTTTTTGCCTTGATATGTGGTTGATTGTCGAAACACTGGTTGAAGTTCCTGTTCCATTGTAGTATGAAGGAGATGAGTTATAGCTATTGATTGACCCTTGGTAAGAGTTAAACGTAGTATTAACTGAACTCGAAGACCCAGTAAACTCTAAGGCATCTACTTCAACAACTCTAACTTTCATTTTGCTAAGCTCACTGGTTACCGGCGCTCGCATTACTGGAGATCTGTTTACGGCAATACAGCCGGTGCAAAGCATGCTAATTCCTAATAAAATAGTTTTGGTCATAATATTTTCCTTTGTTTTTCTTTGGTTATTCAGCCAATAGCTCGACTGGATTCAACTCATCAGGTTTAGTTTTGTAGGATTTAGGAAAATAATGTTCTTCAAAACATGACTCATGTGTTTGTGTAAAACATTGTTTTTCCTTTTGTCTTCCATTTATTATTTCCATATTTTTAAGAAATAACGCGTATTCTGTTACAATGTCGGATTGTGTCTAACATCTGTTTGTATAACTGAATAACAACTTTCATTTTCAGGTTTTTTATAAAAAAGTTTATCTTCTACTTTTTGATTGTTATACAGCTGTTTTATTCTTTCCAGTTGTTCGGGACTTACACTCGTTGGTAGACTTATTTTTTGGGGTTTACTTTTGGTAAGAGTTATTTTTTGAGGTTTTGGAAGATTCGCCAGCTTCATTAAGCGACTTATTTTCATTTTTTTCTTAGCTTTTCTTTTACCACCTAAGTCTACCTTTAACACAACGTAAGGTCTTTCTTTATTGTCGAGGTGGATTTTCAGTATGCGTTCGCTTGTCCAGCATTCACCGTGGTTGACTGTTGTAGTTTTTTGGGGAAGTGATTTAACGCGACCAAAATTTGATATTTGGTACAAACCTTTGTAACCAAATATGTCCTTCCAAATTTCCATCTTTAAAATTTCCTTTGTGTGGTTTAATAAGCGACAAATTATTGTGCACCATTTAGTTTAGTTGATTCATCGGTGTTTTCAGCTAGTTTTTTAAGAGCCTCTTCTTTCCGCTTCTTTCGTTTAGCTTCGTACTCATCTTGCTGTTTCTCAAACTTATTGAACCACTTTTCCTCCCACTCTTCTTTTCCAGCTTCCCACTTTTTTTGCCACTCTTTTTTCTGTTTCATAGCTTTAGGTTTGCCTGCGTCGAAAAATTGTTTCACCCTCGCGGCAATCTCATCCTTTGTTAAAAATATATTGTTAGTCTTCAACCAATCAGACCATTCATCAATCTGAGCCTTAATCTCGTTTCCCCATTCCTTAATTTTAGCGTCAAGAATACGTTCTTCTTCTAATTGCCGATCTTTCGCCATCAGCGTTGCAGTTGTTTTGTTGTGATAATTAAGAAGATTTTCGTATGTAATTTGTCTAAGACCACTGTCCTTAATTTGCATTTTATCTACTCTTTTTCTCACATACTTCTCCAACGGAGTCTCTTTTAAACGCTTCTCTCTAAGATCGTGAGCAGCCTTAACTATTTTTTGCATGGTATTGTAATAAAAATCATTCTTCGCATTAAGAGCTTTAGGCGAATGAAACTTATAGCGTTTGCCTAACGCGAGTTTTACCCAGAGACTGGAAGCGAACTCTTGCTTTATAGTGGAGAAAACTTTCCAGTTATCCTCTGTTGTCTTTTTCAGATATAAGTTTGCTGCCTTGATGTAAAGTTGAGTTATCTTATAGTTTTTTATAGCAAAACCCAAATACATAATATCTGAAACAGCTTTTGTTCCATCTTCTTTGCTAAGTTCTTTCGGCACTTTGATACTTTTGATTTTCAGTTGTGCGTCTTCGAACTTGTTATCGACAAAAATTAGCTCTTCTATTTCCTTAAATTTTTCGATTAATTCTTTATGTGCTTCAGTGTCCTGTATTTTTCCGTTGACTTCAGTAAGGTTGTTTAACGTAGCGTCGGCGTTAATGTTGTGGATTGTTGTCAGTATTGTTAGGATAATTAATAGTTTTTTCATTTAATTGAACCTTTTTTACAAAATTAATGTTTTTGAAATATAAGTTCGGCGAAAAGAGAAAAATTTGGAATTATTTAAGGAGCCAAACAAAAGGGCTGTGAATATGAAACATCTTTCTTTACGGAACAGTTTACAAGAGTGACTTTTCCACACTCTTCAAGATGTTTTGGACGATGAACTTACAGATAGACAAAAAAGTTCATTAAATCGCATGGTTTTCCTTTGGCAATCCGTTTTGCCAAAGTTAAAAATGGCAGTTGTATGTTTGGCAAAACTCGTGTCGATTTTCTTCAAATCGAATCTTTGCCGTTTTGTGTAATGTCTTGGAAGGATAAGTGGATAATTCTGATTATCAATTCTCAAAATGGATAATAGGGCTACGAAGGTAAAATCATCGCAAGGTGACTTAAATAATCTGAATTTTGTTGATCGGAACTTCTAACGCATTACTTCCAATCGGAATTTTGTTGTTGGAACTTCCGTTCGACTTTTTATACTACTTCTTCGCGCCTCTTTACCAAGAATTGACTGTTTTTTCGTTCTCTTTGTCACCGATTTATGACGAAGTGAAACGAAAGTACAGCGCAGACTCTTTTGTAATAAATTACAGCGCATAATAGCAATTGGATTATGCCGAGCAGGAGCTCGGCGTTCCCAACGTAGCACGTACCACTCAGTACGTATTACGAGCTTTTTTGTCGATTGTGGAAGTGCGGTGAATCGCCCCATTCGTTGAAGCCGATGGTTTCTCCGATGCCTTCAATTCGACGTTGCAGACAGCCACGGCACATCGACGCATTTTCGTCGGTACATGGCTTGTTTTCGTAAAGCTGATAATTTTCGCGATACTGCGTGTCGGTTGAATTCGGCATGATGATGTTTGCACCAGCCTGAAGTCCGGCTTCACGACCTGTATGACGAAGTGCCTGAAGCGCTGTTGTCGCGGCGATGTTGACATCTTTCAGATAAATTCTAGTGACTGCAATCATTTTCAACGCTTTGGTTAAAAGCGCCTCTTTGTCCAGTTCCCAATCTTTACGATATTGTGCCATCGGTGTTTCTTCATGGAAAATGTACGGGCCCATTCCAATCATATCGATATCGTTTTCTTTGAAAAACAAAATGTCGTTTACCAAATCTTCGGTAGTCTGAAAAGGAAGCCCGATCATAACACCGGTTCCGACCTGATAACCAGCCTTCTTAAGAAGTTTCAAGCAGTTGATTCTAGTTTCAAAATTGTGAAGTTCATCGACTGGGTGAATCTTGTTGAAAAGCTCTTTGTTGGTGGTTTCGATTCGCAGAAGGTAGCGATGTGCGCCTGCTTCGAACCAACGCTTATAAGTTTCAAGAGTCTGTTCACCAAGCGAAATTGTAATACCAAGCTTATTGTCGGTCTGCTTTTTGATCTCTTTGAGCATTCTTTCGACAGAATCGACAAACTCAGAATCACTACGTTCACCAGATTGTAGTACGCTAGATCCGTAACCCGCGTTGTATGACCAAACTGCAGATTTAATCACATCCTCTTCTGGAATTTGAAAGCGTTCGGTATTTTTGTTGCTTTTGCGAATTCCGCAGTAAAAACAGTCTTTTACGCAGTAGTTGCTGAACTCGACAATGCCGCGGAAGTAGGCTTTTTGTCCGACATTTTTCAATTTCACATCATAAGCTTTGGCAAAAAGCTGTTCGATCTCTTCTGGGTTTTTCAAATCCAGCAGAAACATCATTTCCGCTTTGTTCAGTTCGATCTCGTTATCGATTTTTTCAAAAATTTCTTGTATATTCATATTTATTCGTGATGCGTGGTGCGTTTTGCGTGATGCGTAGTTTGCATCAAGAATTTGAACACCATACTACCTTTTATTAAATGTTTTCTGTAAGTTGTTGATCATTCTCATTACATGGTCAGCACGATCAATCCAATTGTTACCGTGTTCTTTATCAATGTAATTTATTGAAATACCAATATAGGTTTGTGTTATCAATTCAGCTGCAGAACCTTTTGCATATTCTAAAAAACGACTTTTATCCTTATCAGACTGCTTTTCCATACCTTCTGCAATATTGCTAGGGACTGAAGGTCCGGCTCTGGTAATCTGATCTTTAAATCCATAGTCTTTGCAATCTTTGAAGTACAAATAAATGTCCGCAGATAAACGTGCGCTAAGCTTCCAGACTTCTAGTGTTTGGCATTTCATGGTAACCTCCAGTGATTTGATAAAAATAACACTGGCTTAAACTATCATGCCATTCGACAAAAGCAACACGCAGAACGCATCACGCAGAACGCATCACGCAGTACGCATCACGCAGTACGCATCACGCAGTACGTTAGAAATAAAGATCTCGTTCGCCTTGTTTCACTTTTTCGATTCGTTCTTCCAACTTCGTTTTTTGCTCGGATTCAGGCATCTTTTCTAACTCTTTCTCAATCAGCTTTAGACCGGATTTGATGCTTTCAGGTTTGCCGTAATCTTCGAGATATTCTAGAAATGTCAGAATTGCGTTCGGCTGACAAAATTTCTTGACAAAGCCTGGAATTGCAAACTCCATGAAATGTTCGCCGGTTCTGCCTTTTCGGTAACAACCTGTACAAAATGACGGCATGAATCCGGCTTCAGAAAGCTCGGCGATCACTTCGTCCAAACTTCTTGAATCGGCTAAAACAAATTGACTGCGTTTGTAGGACTCTTCATCACGTTTGGAGTACGAGCCGATTCCAATACTTGAACCGCCGTCAATCTGTGAAATTCCGAATGGAATCATCTCATTACGAAGTTCTACACTTTCACGACAGGTTAGAATCAGGCCTGTGTAAGGGACTGCCAAACGAAGAATTGCCACAAGGCGTTTGAATTCATCGTCAGTAATCTTGTATTTAGGGTCTTCTGTCAATTCGGTACCGATTGCCGATTCGATTCGCGGGAATGAAATCGTGTGAGGTCCGACGTTAAATTTCTGTTCTAGGTGAATTGTATGATACAAAAGTCCCATCGCTTCAAAACGCCAATCGTAAAGTCCGATTAGTGCGCCGATTCCGACGTCATCGATTCCAGCCTCCATCGCGCGGTCAAATGCAGAAAGACGCCATAGATAATCACTTTTCGGACCGGTCGGATGCATCTCTTTGTAAGTCGGCTCGTGGTAACTTTCCATGAAAATTTGATACGTTCCGATGCCGGCATCTTTAACGATTTTAAAGCCTTCTACATCAAGGGGCGCGGCATTTATGTTTACACGACGAATTTCACCGTTTTTACTCTTTTGGTCATAAACCACTTTTACGGTGTCGGCAATAAACTGCGGGTCGTACATCGGGTGTTCACCGTAAACCATAATCAGGCGTTTGTGTCCGTCATTTTCTAGTGCGATAGTTTCCTGACGCAGCTCGTCCATTGTCAACGTACGGCGTTCAGCAGCGGTGTTGTTTTTACGGAATCCGCAATATTTACAGCCGTTTACACATTCATTACCGATATAAAGCGGCGCGAAAAGAACGATTCGGTTGCCGTAAATTCGCTCTTTAAGCGTGCGTGCTCCTTCATAAATCTGTTCGATAAGTTCCGGATCTTCACAGTTTAGAAGCGTTGCCATTTCATCAGGGTTCAGGCGGTTTTTGTTGAGAGATTTCTCAATGATTTCCTGAATGCGCTCTTTGGTCGGATTTTTGGTGGATTCGATAAAATTCCAAATCTCTTTTTCGTTGATGAAGTTTTCGGCATCGGCCGTATCGATTTTTGGAAGTTTTCCGCGACGAAATTCGGAAATTCCAGTCATTGGTTTTGGTGCATCAGTCATTTTTTACCTCTAAAGATTGAAGCTGAAGGACGGTTTATCTTCAGTTTTGGTTTCGTTGTTATAAGCTTGAAGCGCGGCAGGAAAGGGGGTGAGAACGCGTTCCAACACACCCTGAACTTTGGAAATTGCGATTCCATAGTTGGTGATTGGAACTCCGGCTTCCTGCGCCTTCTGAATTCTTGAAAGCATTTCGCGACGATTGTGCATACAGCTGCCGCAATGTAGAACTAATTTGTATTCTGATAAATTTTCCGGATAATCGCGACCAGCGAAAACCTCGAAGGTCAGATCTGCTCCGGTGTACTGGCGAATCCAGCGTGGAATTTTCACACGTCCGATATCGTCGGCGTCGGCATGATGCGAACAGCTTTCCGCAATCAACACTTTGTCGCCGTCTTTTAGCGAATCGATTGCCTGCGCTCCTTTTGCCATCAATGGCAAATCGCCTTTCAGTCGTGACATCAGAATCGAAAATGTCGTACACGGCACATTTTCAGGTGTATCGGCTACCATTTTCAAAACCACCTGCGAGTCGCAGATTGCCAGATTCGGTGCATCTTTCAGTTTATTTAGCGCATCAATGTATTCGCGTTCTTTCACAACCCAGCAAGACGCGTCATTATCAAGTGCATCGCGAATAGTTTGAACCTGCGGAAGAATCAAACGACCTTTCGGCGCTTGAAGATCGATCGGAACAATCAACATTGCCAAACCTCCGGCAGGAAGCAGATCGCCAACCAAAGGCGGCGGTTTGATGAAATCTTCCGGACAATTTTTGATAATTGCTGATTTGAACGAATTGACGTAGTTTTCTCGGTTTTCGTGATCGATGCTGGATGCTGAAATGACAGTCGCATTTTGTTCTAAATTTCTGACAAATTCAGCAGAAACTGGTGAAATGTCAATTTTGTTAATGACGACCAAAATTGGCGTGTTGTAGTTTTGTGCTTTTGCGACAATCTCGTCTTCGGTTTTCCCCCAGTTTTCCCCGGAAATAAGAATTACAACGATGTCGGCACGGTCAAAAACCTTCTCAGTTTTCTTAATGCGTTCGCGTCCAAGCTTGGTTTCATCGTCAAGTCCGGCGGTATCGAGAAAGACAACGGGACCGATTGGCAGAAGTTCCATCGGTTTTTCGACCACATCGGTGGTGGTTCCCGCAACTGCGGATGTAATCGCAATATCCTGTCCGGCAATCATATTCAAAAATGATGATTTTCCGACGTTAGTGCGTCCGAAAAGGCCGAGTTGGAGGCGTAAAGATTTTGGTGTTGTTTGCATGTTTAATATTTAGTTTACAAGTTTAAAAGTTTAGATCGCTTCGCATTTTAGTTTAGAAGTTCCGTAGCACATTTTTAAACTTATAAACTGCCGATGCGAAGCGAGGCGATAAACTACTAAACTCTCTATTTACAATTAATATCCCAAAGACGTAAGGTTTGCTGGTTGAAAAAACTTCCTTACATCCGGACCAAGTTTTTGTTCTAAAAAATCAAAAAGAGAAATGTCTTTTGTTGTGTGGAATTCTTCCAGTAAATTTGTCGCTTTCTCGTAGCCGATGTAAGGAAGAAGTGCTGTGATTAAGGTTTCACTATCTTCTAAAGTTTTTCGACAAATATCTTCATTAGCCGTGATTCCGTCGATTTGTTTTGCAAAAATTATGGTGATTGTATTTAGGAGTTCCAGAGATTCCAAAAGCGATTCGGCAATCAGCGGCATGAATTCGTTGATTTGTAGTGATCCTAGGCTGACGGCTTCGGTAATCTGCATATCATTTGCCTTGATTCTGATGGCAGTTTGAATCACTGTTTCGCAAATCACTGGGTTTACTTTGCCCGGCATGATTGATGAACCAGCTTGGCGCGGAGGAAGACTGATCTCTTTTTTCATGTGAAGAAGTCGTAAATCACGGGCAATTTTCATCAAGTTCGCCGCCAATGCTTTCAGACAACCAGATACCTCGATGAAGATGTCGTTGTTGGCAGTTTGATCCACGCAGTTTTCGCCGCGCGAAAGGTTCAGTCCGGTGATGTTGCGAAGTTTCTCAATGACTAAGAAAATGTATTTTTTGGGAGCGGTCAAACCTGTTCCGATGGCGGTTCCTCCGAGATTTACCAAACGCAGACGTTCTTCACTTTTGAAAGAACGCCAGCGATCACGAGCAATGGTATCGGCGAATGCACCAAATTCTACGCCTAAAGTCAACGGAATTGCTTCCTGAAGTTCGGTTATCCCAACTTTTACAATTGGCGCAAACTCTTTCTCTTTATTCTGTAAACTCTGCTGAAGCACGGCGCAGTTTTCGCTCAAAAGTCGAAGTTGTTCAATTGCCGCAACTTTTAACGCAGTCGGATAAACATCATTTGTTGATTGGTGAAGGTTTACAGTTTCAAGCGGATGAACGGTTTCGTAGTCGCCTTTTTCTTTGCCAAGAATTTCCAGTGCACGATTCGCTAAAACTTCGTTCACATTCATATTGGTAGAAGTCCCGGCGCCTCCTTGAAGCGATGAAGTCGGAAATTGGTTGTTAAATTTGCCTTCAGTCACTTCGGTGCAGGCTTGAGCGATTGCACTGGCAATATCTTCGGGAACAAAATCGAGTTCTGAGTTCGCGATAACACAGGCTTTTTTCACTTTGGCCAATGCATGAATCAGAGTTTTTTTTGTGGTACTGACAGGAAGCGGGAAGTTTTCGGCTGAACGGGTCGTATGTATTCCAAAGTAGTTTTCCGATGGAATTTGTTTTTCGCCAAGCAGGTCTTTTTCAGTACGGAATGAACTCATTTTATCCTCAAATAGTTTAAATCTGTAAATTCTGAGGACACAGTTCACCTGTGAAATTGGGAAGAAATTTGGAATTTTCTTTCCTCAGCTCAGGCGTTTGCCCTTACCTCAGAACAGGTTGTGAATTTAAATCTTTTCTGAGTGGTTACAAGGGGCTTGTGATAAATTGGGAGGATAGATAGAAGATAGGGGAAAGAAGTGAGAAGAATCTTCCAAATGGAGAACCTCACGCAGAGGCGCTGAGTTCGCAGAGGTTTTTATTATTTAAACTTGCAGTTTACTGATTTTATAGACCCCAGATTTGGTCTGTTGCCAGAAGTAAGAAGAACATTGCGATCATTGACATTGGAATCAGTAGAGCTGTTATAATTGATATGATAAACTTACGCTTAACAGGTTCTTTTATCTGCCATAAAAAGATAGCCGGTAGAAGCGTAGGTGATATGGCTGCAAGGGTTACTGCCAGTTTTGTTCCTTCCATCTCAGGTTTATAGGATATGAATCCATAGGCCGCAAAGAATATTAAGGTTAGCACTGTAAAACTCTTGAACAGATTTTTGGGTTTAGTTGACGGTGTAACACATAACTTTATTGTTAGTAATAATAGGGGGTTGCCAAATGCTAACAGTTCTAAAATTTCCATTTTGGTTCTTCTTTTTGTAATGGGGTTAACGGGTTTACGCTTTCTTATCGCTTAACTAGTTGTGATGAATTTAGGTTAGAGCAAATGTTGTTGGTTTCAATCGGTTTCTGTAAATATGGAGGGAAACAATTTGTTTGTTAATTGTTTAATGATACTAAAATGGTGTTATTATGTTTGTATTTAGGGAATGAACAGGTAACTTAGGCGACATTAGAATTTATTATGAGTTGAGGTGAATTATGAAAAAGCCTGAAAGTTTGGTACTGGTTATTTTCGGTGCTTCGGGAGATTTGAATTATAGAAAGTTGATTCCTGCAATCTTTGAGTTGGGGAATCAGAATATGTTGCCGGATAAGTTTTCGGTTCTTGGTGTGGGTCGCAGTAAGTTGACCGACAGTGATTTTCGTGTGAAAATGTATGAGGGGTTGAAAAAGTTTGCGCGTAAGGATTTGGACGATCGTGATGAGTTGATTGATAAGTTTTGCGAAAAATTGTTTTATCAGTCGATTGATACTAAGGATGTGAGTGGCTACGAAACGTTGAAAACGCGTTTGGAAAGTGTGTCGAAGCTTTCGGAATGTCAGGCGAATTATCTTTTTTACCTTGCGATGCCGCCTTCTATGTATGGAACTATCGCTAAGAATTTGGCGGCTGTCGGTTTGAACTGTTCGGAAGAGGGTTGGAAACGGTTGATTATTGAGAAGCCTTTTGGTTATGATTTGGAAACGGCTTTGGCTTTGAATCATGAACTTCTTCACTATTTTGATGAAGAACAGCTTTATCGAATCGATCACTATCTTGGAAAAGAGACGGTTCAGAATATCATGGTGACGCGTTTTTCAAATGGAATTTTCGAGCCGCTTTGGAATCGAAACTATATCGATCGCGTAGAAATTACCTCTTGTGAGTCGATTGGC
>DDLT01000244.1 GCA_002340265.1 Lentisphaeria bacterium UBA2565
GGCAAGATGGTGCTGTCTTGCCTGTTAGGGATTACCCGCAGTGTCCCGGAAGAAAATAGTGTTCTTTTTTCATACAATGAATCCTCTATTGACCAAGCTTGTTCTGTCAAGATGGCTGGATGTTAGCTTCGTTCTTTCTCTTGCATAAACACGCAAAAAAAGAACTTGGCCAATATCCAGCCATCTTGAACTCACGCTTGGCCAAAAACCCTTATATCATGCTGAAAATCTGGCAGGCTGACCAGTTTGATTCACCGCGGCATTGCCCAGGCATGCGAAGCTGAGCTTACCAATCCGTGCAACCCAGCTGTTCACCTTATTCTTAGTATGTGCTTCATGTATTTGTATTGTGAAGCTTCCAGCTTCTTTGCGTCTGCAAGTTTCCAGGCCTCACAGCCATAATTTGATCTTATAAAAGTTTTGAGCAACTGAACTTTCGTTTTCATGTCAATCTCACTGATGTGCAAATTCTTCGCATCCTGTAGAAAGACTGTTTGACTTTACTTTAATCTCTGCTGTATGTCCTTGGCCACTCCGCCTTCTTCGTCAAACAATACGCCTAGGTACACAAACTCTTCCACCTCACCAGAGCTAGTACATGCCCTTGTAGAGGGATGCATTAACACAGTTTGACTCGTATAAGGATATCGGCCTACTTTGCCAAAGCCTTCCTTGCCAGCGTTCCTGAGCTTTTCCCCTCTCAGAGTCCTCTCTCAGAGTCTTCTCTTGGAGGCGGTGGCGGATCTAGAGGTGGGGCCAGGGGGCCCCGCTGCCCCCTTATTTTGGGTTAAAATAATCACAGAAGGAAGAAAAGCCGGCAGGGCAAGCACCCCTCCCCCCCTTGACTGGACATCCCCCTGACTCTAGATCCACTGAAGTGTACCTGCTAGGGTTAGAGCTAAGACGTTTAGTAGTGTTTGGGGATTTATGAGAAGGTAAACTTTTCATTTCAACTCAAGCTAAACAGTTTTCAGAACAGGATGATTTAATAAAAGCACATTTTACGGAGAATGTTGTTTATTTCAGGTTGCAGCCATCTTTGGTTCCGCACAATATAACATGGGCGTGAGAAAGAACGCTAAGTTTCACAAAGGTACTTGATTTTACACTTAACCCCAATAGAAAGAAAGATTAAGGAAACGTAAATGCTGTGAGATCAATCAGTTCGATTGCATGGGAGAAAAAGGAAAACTGGACTGACCGGTTCGTGTCGCTGGATAATCAGCAATGTGCTCGTTTATCAGACTGCTTACGTTGATTGACATGTAATAAGACGGAAGGATTCAATACAAGACATGTACGATTTATTTGGTGTTTGGTCCAATGAAAATCATTACCTTATAATTTATTGTAGCCTCAGAGTTTACGCAGTTAACTTGACGAATAACGTAACTCTAGGGTGTAACGTGCGTTACGTGGTACGAGACTGTGAAACATGAATGACGAGTTTACTGTCGAATGTTTACTGGTGGCCTCGACTCGGTCAAGCTGGCTGTAAAATCAAGAATTCGCTGCTAAAACTGAAAATTCGAAATTCCTTACATTTGGTCAGGAGAGACCCTTTGGTGGATTATTTACAAAAATCACAATAAAAGTTTCCGGAAGGGTTTTCGTTTTTCAGGAATCCAGCCAAACGTGAAAATGCCGTGCTCGCGATAAAGCCGCCATTGTACTCTGTCGAAAATTGAACCAATTTTTAGCAACGGCTGTTCTTGATTTTTACAGCTGGCGGCTCTTAAGAACTGCTCTTGTAGTTTTACTGAAACAGCTTATGTTTTCTCGGATTTCACGGTGTTACTTTTCAGACCAGATACACCGCAGTTTCGAAGAAATATACGAGGTAATTTCATCAAACCAAGTTGGTGGAGTTCTCGTCGACGCCTACATGGTGGGAAGCAAAAAACATCTCTTCGAAAAACCATTCCTTCGAATATACAGAATTTATGATTACTCCGCAGTTTATGGAGTGGTAACCGGTGGGGACTCGAGAAAACTTGGCAAATGTTTCCACAACTACATACAAAAAAATATAGCCAGCATTTACGAACATGTAGCAGACAATGTCAAAGCAATACAGGTAAATTATCTTCCTTGATTTTCCTTTAAAGTACGTTGCAAAGCAGTCTCAAAATTCATTCATCTATGAGTAAATTTACGAAAATTCGTTAGGAATGTCATTAATGAGTGATTAAGGAGTTTAGTTCCAGGCCTTGCGCCAATTTGTTTCGTGCGCGTGGCACCTCCTCGTGCCAGCTCGCTTTCAGGTTCTTCGAGTAAATTCTGGTAAATGGAAGAATATAATTCAAATTCGGGGTTTTACGCACCATTTTCACAAGTAAGGGCTACTTAATGGTTTTCCTTACGGAAAAATAGAACAACTATTGGTTGATCTACGAAGAGCGAAAAATAGGAATTTATGCACTTAACACATCGGGCATAAATGAAATAACAAACGCTGTGCGCAAAAGTTATCTGTTGAAGCGTACAGGAAAACACATGATCTCTTGGTAGATGCTCTCCCTCTCTTATAATGCCTCCAAACTGACTACAGGATTACTTCGCTCCACATAAGGTGCCATATACAGGGGACCATATAGTGCGCTTTTTGGCGGTCCTTTTTAATGGCTACACGCATGCGCGCACACATTTTACCTTGCTTCCAGATACGCACACTGCAAATTTCTTTTCTCCATTGCAGGAGTCCCCTGAACCGTTAGAGGTGGAACGTTCCACTGGTTTGTTTGACAGCGAGAGCGAGCTATTCAGAAATAACCTGTTGATATTAACTGTACTGCTGTGTTGCGCTTTCCTGGGCGGTATTCTGTGGGAAGTAATGCATCGCTTGCGACACAAAATGAAAATACAACCTCAAGGTATGTCAATTATATTAATTAGTCAACAATTGTATAATTCAACTTTTTATTATGCAGTGTAGCAATGAGCTTGTTCCTTTCAAATGCACACAATTTATCATGTTGCTGAATGTGCTTCATGAATTTGACCATGGAAAATAAACATAATGTGTTAAAATAGGCCAGAACTGCGCAACCAGAAACATGAAAGCTTTGTTAAGCACTCTCCTCCCAATTAGCGCCCCTCTCAAATTAGCCCCGTATAGAACTTCAGTTGCTAAGTAAGGTCCCTATCTCTATGAACTTCAAAGGCCACTATTCCCAAGATACTAACCAAGAGATTAGAAGCAAGAGTAGAAATCACCATCACCTCATTTCTGTGATAAGCTCTCCCTTCTCTATTTATCTGCCCCCAACTCCCCGCTTTAAGGGTCTTGCAATAGTTCACCCTCCTCTGGTTGAGCCCCCCCCCGAGTGACTCCAGGGTGACTTCAAGGCGCAACTGAACTTGGCGACCATACAAACGTGCTTCATTTCTCAAGTCTGGAAAAGGAAGAGGTTCCAGTCAATTCATGAATACCCTAACATCTGTGATCTCCTTGCATTTCAGATAACAAACCTACAACTCTGCCGTCTTTTGAGATGAGAAAAATGCTACAAGACTATAAAACTCAAACGTACAACTTGATCATGGAACTGAAAGAAAAGCACCGAATTGAAAGAAAATCTGTTTTAAGAACAATGAATAACAGTCGCAAGTTTCTCTATGAACAACGAGACATAGTGTCGGCGAATTCACAAAGGACAAGCCACGAAGAGGAAGATTTAACACATGGGCTAGTCGTGCTGCCCACTTCGAGAAAAGCTATGATCTTGACTGAGAATCAACAAGAGAGGCCTAATTACAACCTAGTGAGAGTTTCCTTTCATATTCCTGACGAAACAAGTAAGGAGGAAACCAAATTTTAGGCAACAGAGACGTTGAAACATCTGTTGGATTCAGCATATTCAGTCAAGATATAATTTCAGCTTCACTACGCAACA
>DDLT01000046.1 GCA_002340265.1 Lentisphaeria bacterium UBA2565
TTGTATAATCAGAACGAAAACAATAGATGCATGGAGAAATTAAGTGTCATATTCAAACCCCGACCTATCTCTTCATATTTGGTCGTAAGTCTTGTTACCTTACGTATGATCCAGACAACAAACATTTAAACGTCTCACAGTGGTCATAAACTGCTTGAATTACGTAATGACCCACTTCCCCACCACCTCACATACACAAACCTAACTATTATCCTGCCCATATATTCATGATCCCTTCAATACATAAATTATTTCATACGTAGCCGTTGACAAGGAGGTTACCTAGTCGGTTTTTAAGGTGCGTCTTCAACTAAGCGAAAGCATTACAACTTCACGACACTTTAAGTGTGTATTTTTTCCGTACTACAGTTGACGTTTTTGTGTCATGAACTGACTTAGTTCAACGTCTATTTTCTAACAGTTCCGGAAGGTGCTCCTGTCAACCTTTTATCACTTCCTGCCAACGAAACAGCTTTAACAGTTACTTGGCTTCCGGTCATCGAAGAGGACAGAAATGGCATTATCCTGGGTTACCGCGTCGCTCTTAGCAACAGCACGGGCGAATTTATGAGAAATATCAGCGTCCTTGGCTCTGAGATTGTGACTATTGGTGGATTAGAAGTCTGGACAAATTATACCATGCAAGTTTCCGCGTTCACTGTGAAAGGAAATGGACCTTGGAGTCCAATTGTGCGGGGAATAACTGACGAGGAAGGTAAATGTTAACAACAAACAAAAATGATATTTTTCGGCGACGTGAAACAAAACCCAGAAATTCGTCTGTGTTCTCAGGCTATGACAAAGCAGGCTATAACTCCAAGCAGCTAGCTGCCAAAACAGTTCCCTGTTCTTTTAAATTGGTACATTTGTTCTTTATTTTACTTTATTTGCTTTTTTTTGCACACTTTCTTTTCGCATATATTTTCATTTACCATGAGAGGGGTTGCCCTAACATCTACCGCTTATCATGCTTTTTCAGCTCCACCAGTTGCCCCAACAAACATCACCGCGTTCAACACAAGCTCAAC
This sequence comes from Lentisphaeria bacterium UBA2565, assembly GCA_002340265.1. GTDB lineage: Bacteria > Verrucomicrobiota > Lentisphaeria > UBA2565 > UBA2565 > UBA2565. The sequence goes on from DDLT01000046.1 coordinate 1,029, forward strand.
GAGTCTTCATGTCACCTGGCAGCCAATCAGCACACAGGGCTTGAGAGCTATTTTCAGGGCTTACCGCGTGTATTATATTGAACAGGAAACCTACTTCACTCGCTCGCTCAAGAATGTAACAGTGGACTCCACCACATTGGAAGTCGAGTTAGTTGATCTGTACAAGTTCACCAATTACACTGTGTATGTCGTGGCAAGAACAAACAAGGATGGAGTGAGCAGCGAAAAAGTGAACGTTTTCACAGATGAAGACAGTAAGTATACGATATTCTAAACTCAGCGAAAATGTCAATCAGATATAAGATTTTCAAAGCATTGAGTCAAAAATAATTATGATTATGTATTGTTCAGTAGATAGCTTTCGAGCAAAGTTCCTGTTTCTTTGTTTTTGTTGTTGTTGTTCTAAGTAATATTCAATGGACTAGTCGCAGATCGAATTTTCTTGTCTCTAAAGAACCTGACCAAGCGCCAGCTGACGTGGAGGTCTGGACACCACATTCAACAGGCCTAGATGTAAGCTGGAATGAGGTACCAAATGGTTACAAAAATGGAGTCATTAGAGGGTACAAAGTTCAATACACAGAAATGACGGACAACGGGTCAATCGAGATCGAGGACCTAGAGCCATGGAAACGATCACTGAGTATCACTGGACTAAAGAAATTTACCCTGTATAATATCACTGTTTTGGCGTACACGAGCAAAGGTGATGGAGTGTCATGTACCGAAGTCATCATGACAGATCAAGATGGTATGTTTGATAAGAAATTAAGGTCTAGGTACCCTATGAAGCATTTCGCGCGTTGTCTTCTTTAGTGGGTTTGGTTGATGGTTGATCGCGTTGCTCGAGAAGTAAAATCGTTACCTACTGCTGCGACATTCTAGACATTACTAACCAGAGCACGGCAATCTGTTTCTCTCTTTTTTGTAGAAACGAAAGTCTTAAACAGTACACTTTATGTATAATATCAAACACGAGAGACCTTGTTTTACCACATTTTCAAACACCTAGGAGAGAGTTGAAAATACGACGTGATGGGGATTTTTTTTGACACAATTCAAGGTGTTTGGAAATTTGATAAACCGCGTTCTCTCGTGTTTGATATATCTTTTCGATCGAAACTAAAACTAAGAAGAATGCTGAGAAATAAAATCTTAAAAATATATTCTGGTTTAGACCAGTTATCCAAACACCGTCACGGTTATGATATCCCTAGTTTAAACTTGATGAATTATTAACGAGTTCTGGAACAATAATTTTTTTGGCTTTTCTGTTCTTCATAGTTCCTGACACTCCACCACTTGATATAAAAGCTGAAAACACTTGGACAACACACAGTATTCCACTGACGTGGACACACATTCCTCCCTATTTACTGAACGGAATACTCACCGGCTACAGGATAACATATCAAGCTATAGAGATAGGGGAATGCCCTCATGAAGAAACCCCCAGGGAAGTGATCCTACCGCCAGAAAATACGTTTACCGTTCTACGAGGTCTAGAAAGCTTTGCTGTGTATCGTATCGAGGTGACAGGACTTACAATTATAGGCGATGGTCCTAGTAAAGTAATTTTTGCAGGTAATTAAAGGTAAAATATTATGATGAAATGCAATTCTGAGAAGATAGGAATTAGTCCAATACATGTACTTCATAAATCAAGTGAGAGGTCCGTATAAACGAATATCGGCCCGTCTTGACAAGCCTGGTTATAAATACGAAATTTATAACACGACTGAAAATGCGTCGGAAAGAAATGTCACTATAACGGGT
>DDLT01000141.1 GCA_002340265.1 Lentisphaeria bacterium UBA2565
TAAGCGCTGAAAAGCATAGCTTTGAAGCTCTCTGCGGGCTCTGCGCCTCTGCGTGATTTATAAATTATTAGAAGTAGTGTGTTATGAGTGATGATGTAAAATATGTGAGTGGATGGAGAATTTTTCTTCGACGGTTTTGCGGACATAAGGCGGCACTGATTGGTTTTCTGACGTTGATGATGCCAGTTGGACTGGTTTTGAGTTCATTTTTTTATGATGGCTATGATCCGACAACGATTCGTCCGTGGATTGCAGGGAAGGGGATTTTGTTCTCTTCTCCGGTTTGCCTTTCTGAAAATGTGTTTACGGTCGGAGAGTCAGTTCCTACACTTTTTTCTGAATGTGAAAACTCGCTTGAGTTTGATGTGATGGGCTTTTCGCAGAAGGAGTTTAGAATTGTGCTCAAAGAGGGAAAGGTGGCACAGATTCGGGAGTCCGGAAAGAGTGACCCTCTGCAGGAGCTGCATGTGATTCCGGAAGGTGCGGTGAAGTATGAACAGATTTTTCTGAGTGATAAGCCGGAAGGTTTAACTGAGGAGTTTTCGGTGAAGGTCGGTGAAGTGTTACCAATGATTTTGACTGAAATTAACCGTGTGGCGATTGTTCGGTCGACGAGTTATGATTACATTCCGCAAAATTACCGAATTGAACTGGAAAATGGTGAAGTGGCATCGATTCTGAAAAATGGAAAGGCGGTCAAAGAGTGTAAGTTCGAAGGTGAATTTGTGACTTTATCTAAGTTTGATGGTGAACTTGAGACGTTGATGTACGGTTTTGGAACCGATATGCTGGGGCGAGATCTGTTGGCTCGTGTGGTTTACGGTGGACGGATTTCTCTGATGATTGGTTTTGTGGCGACTTTTGTGAGTTTGATTATCGGTGTCTGTTACGGCGCAATTTCAGGATATTTCGGAGGTAGAACGGATCGCTTGATGATGGGAACTGTGGATGTGATGTATGCGGTACCATTTATGTTTTTGGTGATTATTTTGATGGTAAATTTCGGTCGAAATATTTATGTGCTGTTTATGGCGCTTGGGGCTGTTCAGTGGTTGACGATGGCACGAATTGTACGCGGTTCGTTGCTTTCCCTTAAAAACTCACAATTTGTGGATGCGGCGAAAATGTCGGGTGCTTCGTCCTGGCAGATTATTTTTCAACATCTTCTTCCCAATACGATGTCAACAATAATTGTTTACACAACGTTGACGGTTCCGGCGGTGATTCTTGAGGAAAGTTTTCTCTCTTTTATCGGTCTTTCGGTTCAGTACGAAGGTCGGAATCTCGACTCTTGGGGAGCTTTGATTAGCTACGGTGTTCAGGCTGTTGGCAGTGACGGTGGGCGAATTTGGATTTTGTTGTTTCCTGCAATTGCAATGGTTATGACTTTGATTGGTTTGAATCTGCTTGGTGACGGCTTGAGAGATATTCTTGATCCGAAGTCAAAAAAATAGTATTTTCAGTTCAAATTAGTTGTAATGGACATAAAACTTTTTATATTCAGCTCGTTCGATTAAAAATGACGACACACTCGAGTGGCGGAATTGGCAGACGCGCATGGTTGAGGGCCATGTGAACGCAAGTTCATGGGGGTTCAAGTCCCCCCTCGAGTACCAGATATTGAGGCATCCAGTGAAAGCTGGGTGCCTTTTTTGTTTTGTTACAAATGTATTAAATTTTGTTGTGTCATTATAAGTAAAGAATTACTCTCATAACCTATACCACGCGTGGTAGATTTATTTGTATTCTTATGTGCCCTTTTGAGGATGAAATGCATAAGATTGTTAAAATTTCAGCCGTCAAAAGCATACAACAATTTTGAGGATGTTGGTTATGAATGAATATGATGTGACAATTATCGGGGCTGGCCCTGCTGGTTCTACTTTGGCAAGGCTTTTGTCGGAAAAGTATAAAGTGCTTTTGGTGGATAAACGTTCGCTGGAGGATTTTGAAAGTACTAATAGTTGCGAGAAATGCTGCGGTGGCTTACTTGCTCCTGACGCTCAGAAAGTTTTAGCAAAGCTTGGATTGGGAGTTCCGAAAGAGGTGTTGACTGGGCCGCAGCCTTTTACGGTTAAAACGATCGACTTTGATAATGACCTGGAACGGTTTTATCAGCGGCATTATATCAATATTGACCGTGAAAGGTTTGATAGCTGGCTCGTCTCGTTAATCCCTTCACATGTTCAGTGTCGGTTTTCATGTCACTATCACTCTTTTGAAGATGAGGGGGACCTTTTGAAACTTCGACTGCGAAATGGTGATGGAGAGTTTCTCGTTAAAACAAAGGTCTTGGTCGGGGCAGATGGGGCAATTTCGCGGGTTAGAAATCAGGCTTTTGCTTCTGCTCCTCAACCGGAAAAATATGGTTCGATTCAGGAATGGTTTCATACAGATTCCAAAGTGCCTTATTTCATGTCGATTTTTGATCAATCAATTACAGATTTCTACTCATGGGCAATTCAGAAGGAAAATATGCTGATTCTGGGAACGGCGGTTCCGGCTGAAAATGGTGTGAAGGAGAAGTTTGAAAAGTTGAAGCTAAAGATGAAAGAGAAAGGTTACAACCTATCTGCACCTTTTAAACGACGTGGTACGTTAATCTTTCGTCCGACTAAAACGAATCAGATTAATCTGGGAAATAGTAAGGTGGCATTGGTAGGTGAGGCTGCGGGTTTTATTAGTCCAAGCTCAGCTGAAGGTATCAGTTATGCCTTGAGAAGTGCGATTTCTCTTGCCGAATCTTTAAATTCCGATTTTGATAATTTTTCAAAACTGTATAAAAGGCGATCAAAATCACTAAAACGAAATATTGTTTTAAAGAACCTGAAGTCGATTGTGATGTATACGCCATTTTTACGAAAGCTGGTGATGAAAAGCCGTTACTTGGCAATGGAGGTTTCCGAATAAATTTGTTTATCGTTGATTTTACGTGAATAATTTTTTTAAATCGGGTGAATATGTTTAAAATTGCATTAAGTTCTCAATTGGTAAATTGTTCCGCAAGTTGCGGATTTTTAGTGAAAAAGAGTTGAGGTAAAGTTGCAATGGCAGATTTTACGGGTTTAGGATTTATCGACTGGACGATTATCGTCTGTTGTCTGGCGGCATCGCTCTACAGTCGTTACTGTGTTTCTAAAGCTTCTACATCCAATACCGCTGAGTTTTTTCTTTCTGGTCAGAATATGCCGTGGTGGCTTTTGGGAATTTCTATTGTCGGTACGACGTTTTCCTGCGATACGCCGAATTTGATTACCGAACTTGTTCGAACACAGGGTGTATCGGGAAACTGGGTCTGGTGGGCTTTTTTGTTGACCGGTATGACAACTGTTTTTATCTATTCCAAACTGTGGCGCCGTTCGGAAACGCTTTCTGATCTCGATTTTTATGATATTCGTTACGGTGGAAAGTCTGCTAAGTTTTTGCGATTTTTCCGTTCGGTCTATCTGGGATTTACGTTAAACTGTCTGATTATGGCGACAATTAACCTCGCTGCGATTAAAATGGGGGTGCTGTTTTTCGGGCTTACTCCTGTTGAATCGGTGACTTATGCTTCATTGCTTGTTGTTATTTATTGGCTGTTTGGTGGTCAACGCGGTGGTATCTGGTCTGACGTGATTCACTTCCTTTTTGCCATTACTGGTGCGGTTTATGCGGCAATTGTATCAATTAAATTTGTGGCTAAACATGAGGAGAATGTGAATGGTTTTGCCGATATGCTTTCTTTGCAGTCAATAAGTGCAAAACTTGATCTTCTTCCGGATTTCAGTGATCCGGCTTCTGTTGTGCCTTATCTCATTATTCCGCTGGCCGTTCAGTGGTGGATGGTTTGGTATTCCGGAGCGGAGCCGGGTGGCGGCGGATATGCAGTACAGCGTATGCTTTCTGCAAAAAATGAGAAGAATGCGATTGGCGCGACGTTGTTTTTTAACGTGATTCATTACGGAGTTCGCCCTTGGCCGTGGATTATTGTGGCGCTTTGCTCTTTGGTTGTTTTCCCTGATCTGCATGCACTTCGTGAAGCTTTTCCGAATATTCCAGAGCAGTTTGTCGCACACGATTTGGCTTATCCGGCAATGATTTCACAGCTGGGCGTCGGCTGGGTTGGTTTAATTATTGCGGCGTTGTTGATTGCGTATACTTCGACAATCGGAACGCATATCAGTTGGGGTGCATCGTATTTGATTGGCGATTCATATTCTCACTTCATCAATCCGGAGGCATCTGAAAAACGTCATATTCTTTATAGTCGACTTATGACAATTATCATGCTGGTGACATCGAGTTTTATTGCTTTGCACCTTAAGAGTGCGGTTCAGGCGTTTTATCTTCTTTTGCTTTTTGGCGCAGGGACAGGTCCGGTTTATCTGCTTCGCTGGTTTTGGTGGCGAATTACGCCGATGACGGAAATTGTGGCGATGTGTTCGTCTTTTATAATTGCAGTGACTTTGGAGTTTGTTGTCGGTGAGAGGTTGATGGCAATAATTGGAATTCCTCTTGACTATCATGATGTGACAAAATTGATGATTACGGCTGTTGCTACGACTATTCTATGGGTTTTATTTACATATTTAAGTAAACCTGTTGATAAGTCGATTCTTCGTTCGTTTTATACTTTGACTCAGCCGGGAGGCTGGGGATGGAGACGAGTGCTGAGAGACGCTTCGGCTGAAGGTTTGAACTTGGCAGAGTATAAAGTGCAGACGCCTGTGGCATTGCAGGTTTTAAATATTTTTATCGGTCTTACAACTGTTTATAGTTTCCTTTTTGCTATCGGATTTTTTGTCTATTCTGAATATGCTTATGGCATCGGCTTTACTGTTCTTTCGGCAACCGGAGCTATTATTATGTCGAAAATGTTTGATCGAATCAGAGTTTTATAATTTTAAAAGTTTTATATAAAAGGTGAGTAGTTTGGATTTTTGTGAAAAAGAGATGCTGGGAAAGTTGTCTGATATTATCGAGTACAAGTTTGATAACCTTCAGCATCTGCTTACGGCAATAACGCACCCGTCTTATCGTGCCGAACAGAAAGTGACGATTGCTGATAATCAGCGCATGGAGTTTTTGGGCGATGCGGTGATTGAACTGATTGTTTCCGAGAAGCTTTTTGAACTTTTTCCTGATAAAAATGAGGGTGAAATGAGTCAGATGCGTTCGGCTGTGACGAATAAGTTTCCGCTTTCCAAAATGGGAAAAGCTTCACAGTTACACGAATTTATCATGTTGAGTAAAGGTGAACAGAATGCCAATGGCGCGGAACGTGAATCGACACTTTGTGACGCATTCGAAGCGGTTGTAGCTGCAATTTACCTCGATGGTGGCTATTCAAAAGCGTCGGACTTCTTTTGGAGAATTTTTGAAAAGTGCGGTTTTTGTCTAGTTTCTGCGGTTAAGAGTTTTAATCCAAAAGGAGCGATTCAGGAATATACACAGAAAGAGTTTAAAGTTCGCCCTGAATATGTACTGGAAAAGGTTGAAGGGCCGGAACATAATACGGTTTACACTGTGGCGCTTATGGTGAACGGTGACAAGTGGAGCACTGGAACCGGTCCGAATCGAAAGCAGGCAGAAACTGCAGCTGCCGAAGCGGCTTTGAATAGCCTGTCTTCAGAATAGTTTTTACCCCGTGTTGATTTTTGCGAATATCGACTTATCTTCACGCGGAATTTTTAAATTAATTGCCTGATAAAGGAATATATAAATGTTTGACCCTGTAGAAGATGTAATCGAAGCCATTAAAAACGGTGAAATGGTTATTATTACTGATGACGAAAGTCGTGAGAACGAAGGCGATTTGGTGATGGCTGCCGAAAAGGCAACACCTGAAGCGATAAATTTTATGGTGACTCATGGTCGCGGATTGGTCTGTACTCCTGTGAATCAGGAGATTGCGAAACGTTTGAATCTTCGCAAAATGGCAGAAACAGACGATCATTTTCATACTGCTTTTACGGTTTCTCTTGATGGTAAAGAGAATGTGACCACCGGAATTTCTGCCGGAGACCGTGCCAGAACAATTTTGAAAATGGTGGAAGAGGGAAGCTCAAGTGACGATTTTGTGTTTCCGGGACATATCTTCCCGTTGATTGCCAAAGATGGTGGTACGTTGGTTCGTGCCGGACATACGGAAGCAGCTGTTGACTTTGCTGAACTTGCCGGTTTAAAATCTGCTGGTGTAATTTGTGAGATTATGAATAAAGATGGCTCAATGTCACGTGTGCCGGATCTGGAAGTTTTCAGAAAAAAACATAATCTGAAATGGTGTTCTATTGAGGAACTTATTAAATATCGTCGTAAAAATGAAGTGCTTGTGAAGTGTGAACAGACTGCGAAACTTCCGACACGTCACGGTGAGTTTGATATTGCAGTTTACAGTGCGTCAGTTGATGATAAAGAATACGTGGCACTGACTTATGGTGACATTGGTGAAGGTGATGAGGTTCTAGTGCGTGTTCATAGTGAGTGTTTGACCGGAGATGTGTTTGGTTCAGCACGTTGTGACTGTGGTGATCAGCTGGATTTCGCAATGAAAAAGATTGTGGAGACAGGTCGCGGTGCAATTATTTACCTTCGTCAGGAAGGTCGCGGAATCGGACTTATCAATAAGATTCATGCTTATAAACTTCAGGATGAAGGCTTGGATACAGTTGAAGCAAATCATCAGCTTGGTTTTAAAGCCGATCTTCGCGAATATGGAATAGGTGCTCAGATTTTACGTGATCTTGGTGTGAAGAGTGTAAAACTTCTGACCAATAATCCGCGTAAACTTATTGGAATTGAAGGACACGGTATTGAGATTGTCGGCAGAGAGCCAATCATCTGTGAGCATACTCCGCATAATACAGGTTATTTGTCGACAAAAAAACAGAAATTGGGCCACATGCTTTAAACAAGCAGGTCGAAACAGAGGTATTTCTTATGAAAAATGTATATGAAGGAAACTTGCAGTCAGAAGGCATGAAGTTTGCAATTGTTTGTGGTCGTTTTAACGAATTTTTTACTTCTAAACTTCTTGGCGGTGCGGTTGATACAATTGTTCGTCACGGCGGAAGTGAAGATAATGTGGATGTAGCCTGGGTTCCGGGTTGCTACGAGCTTCCACTTATTGCACAGAAAATGGCTGAATCCGGTAAATATGACGCAGTCATTGCTCTTGGCGTTGTTATTCAGGGTGGAACTCCGCACGCGGATTACCTGAATGCCGAAGTGACAAAAGGCCTTGCACAAGTTGGTCTTAACAGCAAACTTCCTGTTGCATACGGAATTATTACTGCGAATAACATCGAGCAGGCAATTGAGCGTAGCGGAACTAAAGCCGGCAACAAAGGTGCCGAAGCTGCCTTGAGTGCAATCGAAATGGTTTCTTTAATTAAAAATATCGGTTAAGTAGAGGAATATAATGACTGACCTAGCTAAAGCCCGCAGAAAAGCACGTGAATGGACTCTTCAGTTTCTTTTCTCTATCGACGTAGATAAAAACAGCCTTGATGAATTGAAAAACATCGAGCTTGATCGTTTTTGGAATATGATGGAGGCTTCTGAGGAAGCGGAAGAGATTCGTAAATTCCCGAAAAGCAAAACTGAAGCGATTCAAAAAATCAACGGAATCTTTGAAAATATTAAAGATATCGATGAAAAGATCGTAGCGTTCGCCAACAACTGGACTATTGACCGTATGGCGGTAGTGGACCGTAATATCATTCGTCTTGGCGCTTACGAAATCCTTTTCTGTGATGAGATTCCGCCGAAAGTTTCAATCAATGAAGCAATTGAAATGGCGAAGGAGTTTGCTGATAAAGATTCTACAAAATTTATCAACGGTATTCTAGACCGTATTAAACGCGAAGCAGAGTAGGGCGGACTGAAATGAAATCTCTTCTATCAGCATTTAAACATGGATTGCTGAAAACGAAAACCAGCCTGATGCGTAATATCGCATCGATCTTTACCGGAAACAAAGCCTGGACTGAAGATGATTACGAGATGCTTGAAGCCTCTCTGATTTCTGCAGACTTGGGAATCAAGGTGACAGATCGTATCATGACCGATATTCGCCAGCGTTATGAACGTGGTGAGATTAAGACGGCTGAGGATATTATCGCAATTGCAGAAGCTGATATTTGTAAACAGTTTGAAGGTCATGATCCTGAAGTTAAACTGAATGAAGATGGTTTGACGGTGATTCTGATGATTGGTGTGAACGGAAGTGGTAAAACTACTACAACCGGAAAACTGGCTCATCTTTGGAAGAAGGATGGTAAGAAAGTGATGCTTGCAGCTTGTGATACATTCCGAGCAGCTGCAGTTGAACAGCTTATTATCTGGGGTGAACGTATCGGATGCCCGGTTATTTCATCTCATCATGGCGCTGATGCCGCAGCGGTGGCGTATGATGCGGTTCAATCCGCTGTCAGCAAAAATATGGATGTTCTTATTATCGACACGGCCGGACGTCAGCATACCAAAATGGGTCTGATGAACGAGCTGGAAAAAGTGAAACGTACAGTCAATAAAGCCTATCCCGGCGCACCGCATGAAACTTGGTTAGTTGTGGATGGCTCTACTGGAACAAATGCGTTGATTCAGGCTCGTGAGTTTGGGAAAGTGACCGATCTTAACGGACTTTGTCTCACAAAACTGGATGGTTCTAGCAAAGGCGGAGTGGTTGTGGCGATTCACGATGAGTTGGAGTTTCCAATCCATTTTGTCGGTCTAGGTGAAAAGCCTGAAGATCTACAGCCATTTGATTCGGATATGTTTGCAAAAGCACTCTTCGAAGATTAGAAAGGTTTTTCTTCAATTTTGACTATACAAAAGAAGAAATTGCAATAAATTAACCGCTCTTATGCGAAGCCACCGCGTAAATGAGTCAGTTGAAACTGCCATTTTAATACTGACAAAAACAGATTTATACGTTTAGCTCCTTACAGCTGAAACAGATCAAAAATATATAGGAATTTTCAATTATGAAAAAAGATATTCACCCTGAATACATCGAGACTACAGTAAAATGTGCTTGTGGTAAAGTTTGGGAACTAAACTCTACTAAGAAAGAAGCACACGTAGGTATCTGCTCTGCATGTCACCCTTTTTACACTGGTCAGCAGAAATTTGTTGATACAGAAGGACGTGTTGAACGCTTCCAGCGTCGTTGGGCTAAAAAATAGTCTCAGACAGTTTCTTAAAGCCCTCCATTTCGGAGGGCTTTTTTTATGCCTTAATAAAAAACTTTATATATTCTGACGTATGAAGATTTTATTTTTTTCATCACTGTTGCTACCAGCTATTTACATAATTACTGTTCTTACAGGAATGCTTTTTGATTTCAGGCTTAATGATTTTGTTGCTCCGTATAGTGATTTAATTATTGGCGTTATATTAGTGTTAACTTTCTTTTTTGTCGTTGTTTGTGAAGTTATTTTATTATTGAGTAATGAAAGTAAAGGCACAAAGTTATTATGGGGAGTATGGCTGTTTTTGTTAAATATGTTATGCGTCCCAGTTTTTCTTTACTGTTACAATAGTAAAAAGTTAGCATTGAACTAACTGTTGTAAAATTGACGTAACATTGCATATTTTTCGTAACCGAAACTATTGAGATATAATTTTACAGCTGGCTCAGCATTGCATAGTTCGGGTATCGAAATTAGAATGATAGAATTTGACAGCCCGCGTAGCGTGGCATAGTTTCCGTAGC
>DDLT01000290.1 GCA_002340265.1 Lentisphaeria bacterium UBA2565
ACGTGGACGGTTATTGTTGCGCGGTTTGCGTGGACCACGTTCTTTTTTGCCTTCGCCTTTTGGCGCATCAGACTTTTCAGATTTCGCTTCAGTTTTCGGAGCTTTTGATGCTTTTGGTCCTTTGGGAGATTTCTCTTCCTTTGCACCTTTTTCTGCTTTCGCAGGCTTTTCAGCATTGCTGTTTTTCGCAGTAGAAGCGTTGCGGCGTTTTGAGTTACGACGCTCTTTTTTCGCTTTTTTGTAGCCTTCTACATCTAGAATGATTGGCGGAATGCGGTCTTCTGAGCGACGAAGCATTTTGTTGATCAATAGCTGCATTGCGTCAATTGTCTGACCATTGCGCCCGATAATTCGACCCGGATCTTCCGATTTAAGGTTTAGAATAACCGCTTTTTCCGAGCTTGAAACTTCTAGTTCTGCTGATAGACCAAGCAAATCTACCATTGAGTCAAGAGTACCTAGTAACTCTTTTTCTTGCGTTGCATTCATGTTGAATACCTTTTGGTTTTAGCTTAACGTCCAGATTTCGTGTTGTTGTTAAGCCTGTTTCGTTTTTTTGATAGCACGATTGGTGTAATACTGCTGAATGATGGAAATCAACTGGTTCACAGTCCAGTATAGGGTCAGTGCCGCCGGCATGTTGTACATAAAGATCAACATGATTAGAGGCATGAACATCATCATTTTCTTTTGGTTTGGATCACCAGTCGTCGGTGTCAGCATCTGCTGTGCAAGCATTGAGAACACCATAATAAGCGCCAGCGGATTAATTGCCAGCGAAAAGATAGTACCGATTGTATCAGGCTTAGCCAAATCCGAACACCACAAGAACGAAACGTGGCGAAGCTCAACGGCACTTCTGAATGTGCTGTAAAGCGCGAAAAATACCGGAATTTGGATAAACATCGGCAAACATCCTCCTAGCGGATTCACCTTGTTGGCTTTGTACGCCTCCATGGTTTTCATCTGCATCATTTGAGGATTGTCTTTGTATTTAGCTTTTATCTCTTTGATAATCGGCTGCAATTCGGACATTTTGCGCATAGAGACTTGGCTCTTGTGCGTAATTGGCCAAAATAGTGTTTTAATCAAAACTGTGATTAAAATAATTGCCAGACCGTAACCAATTCCGCTCAAAATACCCAGTAACTTCAGTACTAGTTTTGACATCGGACGGATAAAAGCCCAGCCAAGATCGAGAATGTCTTCCTGATCCTGACCTAAAGTTGATAGATAGGAGTACTGTTTCGGTCCGACGTAAGCGTCGAACTTCACGTTGATTTTTTGTCCCGGAGCAAGCTGACCAATTGAAAGTTGCCCGAAGCCGGAAAGTGCTTTTGCGTCTTTTACATCGGTGTCGGCAGTTTCCATAAGAAAGCCGTCGAAGCTGTTGCTCGGCGTCAAAACTGTACAGAAATAACGGTTTTCCACCGCGATCCAATCGACATCATCGCTTCTGAATTTTTCAGAACTCTCCATCTTTTTGATGGAACCCAATGTCTCTTCGTCGACATCACCGTCTTTTTCTTTGAATGAAACCTGTTGATTGTTGTCACCACCATAAACAAAGCCGTCGCTTTTCGGATCAAGCGCAGTCATTGTTCCCGCATTAATCAAAAGCGCACCAGGAAGAACCGCTGAGTTACCAGTGTTGACAATCTCTAGTTCGCCATTCAGCAAATATGGATTTTCTTTATTTAAAGTGAATGTACGCACCAATTTTATTGTAGAACCGGCAAGATAACCGGTAATCTGTACGCTGTCGCCCTCTTTTTTAATTTCAGAGCTTAGAGTAGATTTTACGGCAAAAAGCGGAGAATTAGCCGCATCAAAAATGTAGTTTCCTTCAACTTTTTCAGCTTTGTGTTCTTTCAGTTCGGCAGTTGCGATTCCGCGTCCCTGAGCATCAAAAGTCAGAATCATCGCATCATTTTCAATTGTTTGAATTGGAAGGTCTGCAATTTTGGCAGTCACTGTCTGGGCAGTTTCGACTTTCTGAGTCGGAGCGGGTGTAGAAGGGGTATTTACAGAGGTTTCGGTCTGCGAAGTGGTTTGCTGCTGTGGAGCAACTGGCTGAACCGTCGGTGACGGCCAAGTAAAGTAAAGTAGAATAACGCAAATCGTTACTACTATAAAAGATGTTTTATCCATTGTGCTAGTTCCTGCTGTCTTTTCCCTGAATGCGTGAAGAATAAATCGCCAAGTACGAATTCAGAATTTAATCCTGCTTACCATCTGGTTGTGGACATTCTGGGCGATTTTTAGACGCTTTTGGAACCGGGTCAAAATAGGCACCGGAATAGAATGGATGGCACTTTAAAATACGTTTTACTGTTAAGTAACCAGCTTTAATAATGCCGTGAGTTGAGAACGCTTGTCTCGCATATTCAGAACAGGTAGGATGAAAACGACAAACGGAAGGCGTAAACGGTGATATGCAACGCTGATAAAAAATTATCGGAAGCAGAAAAATTGTGCGAACGACTTTAGTCGCACCAGATTTTACCTTTACGAGTAAGATAGATCAGCTCCTTTTGAACTTGAAATGCGCTTGCTTTGAGAATAGCTGGCTTGGCGATTATCACCATCCACACATTCGGATCAATTTTTGCTCGAGTCAATCTTAAAGCTTCACGCATTCGACGTTTGGCAAAATTTCGTTTTACCGCTCGTTTATGAATACGTTTGCTTACAATAAAGCCGACTTTGAAATCAATATCTTCAGCTCGAAAGAAACCTATCGTCATAAGTCTCCCGCTTCGATATGTCCCATCGGCTTTAATCTTCTGAAAATCGGCGGCAAGATGAAGAATATTTGCCTTTGGCAAAGATCCATCTCCAAACTGTACTAACCGGTCTTTTGTCACCGCCTCTTCCATTTTATCCTGATATGGGCATCTCGGCATTGAGGTATACCATCTGGTAGAATAGTAGAAATCAATTCTACCAGCTTAAGATATACTGGTTACCTCAGAGCTATTAAGCACTAAGACGCTTACGTCCTTTCTGGCGACGACGTTTGATTAGCTGTCTGCCTTTTTTAGTAGCCATGCGGGCACGGAAACCCATTTTTCTCTTACGCTTAAGATTTGATGGTTGGAATGTTCTTTTCATAATTCAAAACCTTTGATTGAAATTAAGTTATTATAAAATCTGTTAGTTTACCGATCAAAAAATTAAAACTTGAATGTTCACGAGGTAGACCGGGAAATTTGAGCGCTTAATATATAAAGCTTTTTATTTTCGGCAATCAGTAAAAATGAATAAACTCTATTTTCGCCCTTTCACCGCTCAAAATCAGTCAACAACGTACAGTTATCAGTCAATAGTGAACAGTAAAAGCTATGAAGTCATACTCCTATCTACTCTCCAACGTGATATCATCTTTTGTGAAAGCTTTACCATCCGCTCCTAAGCTGCGATAAATGCCATCTTCACCTTTCATAAATGGTTTGTTAGTATACAAGTCGATAAAATCATCTGTACCCAAATTGGCTTTCTCTCTTAAACGAAGCCTCAAAATTTCACTTTTTATTTTCATATGAATAACAGATTTATTGCTTGAGCTTATAGATGGGATTGCTATATGACATATAATCCAACCCCAAATATTTGTAGGGTCAATACACTCATGTTGCTTATAAAGCTGTTGCTCCATCTTGTCAGTGGTAAACGGGGGTGAATTCAGCTCTTCTAACATAATTCCGTAGTAATGCCTCAATAATCGTAAAGTCCTATTTATCTTAAAAAAGCAAAATTTTCTAATAGGGTTGCTATTTAAGTCTGAATTATAATGAATAGAGACTTTTTTCAAACTAATATATTCCATCTTTAAAGCATTGCTTAATGAGTAGTCTTCATTCATCCTAGTCATCACAGTTAAAAGTTGTTGGGCATGTAGATCACTGAAATCGTTTGTTTTTGCAAGTTTAGCCGCCGTTTCGATGCTTATACTAGATGTTGCAGTCCAAATCATTGCATTTATAAAAGATGATGAATATTTAAGGCCTTTAAGACTGATTGAATATGCTTTACTAAAAGTCTCAATAGCTTTTTCAACATTGCCCTCTTCTGCACTTAATCGGGCTTTACATCCGTAGAGAAAGAACAGTTCTCTAAGCTGACTCAATTTTAAATATGGTTGATCTAACAAAAGCATTCCTTTTTTATATGCTGTAATGCCATCGAAATTATCAAGTTTCTCAAACTCCTCTATAAAATTCTTGTTACTATTCCACAAGCCTTCGATTTGCTCTTTATCGTTCAAAACACTCTCTTTTTGATAAACTTCACAAATCCCCTCAGTATCTTTCAAGGTTAATTCAGAGCCTCCGCCATCAGCTGTTTCCATGAATTTAGAAAGCTGGTCATAGCTTTTTAATACATTATCATTTGAGAAAAGTTCATCGGCAGTCCAATCATTCTCAATTGGCTCATCATCTATAAACTTAGGAATTGCACACAGAAATAGAATCGACATTAAGCCCATTCTGAAATATCGCTTTGAGTCAAGCTGCTTAATTTTGCATATCTTCTGAGTAATAAATGCAACGGTAAGCCAGCCGATAATCCCTCTATAAAAAAGCGTAAAACCTGACCTGTAACCCAGATTTATAGAAAAGAAGTCATCTGAAACTATCAGATTTTTTAATGATTGTGTGGAATAAGAAACGACTGTAAATAGAATTATAAAACCTAAAGATTTAACGACCCTTATCAAATTTCGCTCTTTTTTCGCTAAAAGAAAGAGTGACCGAACTGTATAAAAAGCTAAAGTTAAAACACAGGTAAAAGTAAAAGTTTGTACAATAAACTCGTTCGCACAAAATGAGTATAACAGAGGAGAATAAAGAAACGAAAGGCAAAAGATAGCGACCCAAAGTATAGAGTTGATGATGATTTTTTTAATAATGCTCACATCTGAATCCTTTATATTTTTGATAATTGTTAGCACACCAATAGAACAAACTCATTCAAAATACAAAGCTCTTTACATAATACAACTACTTGCATTTGCTCTTTCTGTGTATTCAGAATGTTCAGTGGTCATAACTAAAACTTAGGTAATGTCCCAAGTTTTGGGAT
>DDLT01000324.1 GCA_002340265.1 Lentisphaeria bacterium UBA2565
GTCTGAACATCTGTTCAAACGAATACAAAGCACGTCAATACGACCACGAGGTTAAAGGTCTTTCTGTGATCAAACCTTTCGGTGGTGTAAACATGGACGTAGTGAACGACGCCGCTGTAAGTATGATCGAGCCGCTAGCGACCGAAGGTGTAATTCTTACTTCTGGTATCGCGCCGCGCTACTCAGACATCGACACTTATCACATGACAGCGTCTGTAATCGATATGTCAATCCGTAAAACAATTGCCGTTGGTGGTAAACTTGGTCACATGGCTGGTCTTGACAACTACTGTTGGCCTGATCCGGTTGAGAGCGAGAAAACTCCAGACGGACAGTACAAAATGGCACAGCTGGTGCGTTCTTCACAGGCACTTTACGACTACTGTAAAGCGTTCCAAGTTCCATGTATCTCGGGTAAAGACTCATGTAAGAATGACAGTACAATCGGTGACAAGAAAATCTCTATCCCACCAACACTTCTGTTCTCTACCATTGCAAAAATGGATGACATTACTAAAGCGATCGATCTAAGCGCAAAACGTGCCGGCGATCTAGTTTACGTAATTGGTGACACAGCAGCAGAACTGGGTGGTTCAGAATACTTCGCAATGCTTGGTTACACTGGTAACAACGTACCGACTGTTGATGCTGAAAAAGCGAAATCAATCTACGCAGCGGTAAGCAATGCGACAGACAACGAACTTGTTCACTCGCTAACCACTCCGGCATTCGGTGGACTTGGTATCTCATTTGCTAAGAAAGCGATCGCAGGTTGCCTTGGTCTTGACATCGATCTAGACAAACTGCCTACAACTGGCGAGCTTTCAAACATCGAAAAACTGTTCTCAGAAAGTAACAGCCGTTTCGTAGCAACTGTTTGCCCAAGCAAGAAAGAGGCATTCGAAGCCGCACTTGCCGGCATCACATTCGCAGAAGTTGGTACAGTAACTCTTGATCAGAAAGTAACCTTCAAAAGCGGCGACCAGACACTAAGCTCTGTCGCAGTTGAAGACCTTACTGCATCATACAAAGGAACCCTAACCTTCTAGGATAAATAACTATGAGTAAAGTAAAAGCATTAATCATAACCGGGTTCGGGTTAAACTGTCAAGTTGAAACAGCTTGTGCATTTGAAACTGCTGGCGCAACAGCTGATCAAATTCACCTGAACGATCTAGTAGCAAACAAAGACCGTCTTCACGACTACCAGATTCTTGCCTTCATCGGCGGATTCTCATTCGGTGACCACATGGGTGCGGGAACTGTGTTCTCAAACCGTGTAAAAAATCAGCTTTCTGATCAGCTTCAGAAATTTGTTGCCGACGGCAAACTAGTAATCGGAATCTGTAACGGTTTCCAGACCATCACACGTCTTGGACTTGTTCCAGCGACTGGCGATCTGTTCGAGCAGGAAGTGGCTCTAGCCTTCAACAAGCAAGAAGTGTTCCGTGACTCATGGTGCACACTAAAAGCTGAACAAGCATCACCATGTGTATGGACAAAAGGCATCGACATGCTGCCACTACCATACCGTCATGGCGAAGGACGTTTCTGCGTAAAAGACGAAGCCGTTCTAAAAACACTTGAAGACGAAAACCTAATCTGTCTGCGTTATGCCGATCCAGAAACCGAAGAAGTGTCAATGGAATTCCCGCATAATCCAAACGGATCAATCAACTCCATTGCAGGTATCTGTGACAGAACTGGCCGAATCTTCGGACTAATGCCTCACCCAGAAGCATACCTGTCGCCATTCAACCATCCGCACTGGACTGATCAAAAAATCAACAACGTACTTCCATCGGAAGGACTAGGACTACAACTATTCCGCAATGCCGTAAAATACGCCGAAGCGAACCTAGTGTAATCCAAAGATATTGATTAAATACAAAGGCTGGACGAAGCAATTCGTCCAGCCTTTTTTGTTTTTGTTTGACATACGTTTATCTCATAATAAAACATGGCTCATTAAATCCTTACAAACTTCTCTATTAAAAAAAGTGATTACTCTTGCGTAAAAAAAATTATCAGCTAAACTAAGCGAAACTTTGTATCATATAGCTTTATGATCACTAGACAGTTAAGTAACAGACCAATTAGAAAAACGATGGAGAGTAAAACCAATGTCACTGAATTGTACGACACACATTCTAAGCGCGCTATTAGTTATTTTTAGCATAACAACCACGATATCAGCTGAGACAGTTAAAGCTTCCAGCTACGCCGGAGGGGATGGAACCAAAGCCAGTCCATTTCAGATTTCAAATCTAGCAGAGCTGCGACGTCTATCAGAAACACCCTCCGACTGGGATAAACATTTTATTCAGGTAGCAGATATCGACTTATCTGATTCGAAAAATTGGAATGCGGAAAAAGGGGACATCCCTCCAGCCCCTCCTGAAGCCAACATGGGTTTCAGCCCAATTGGAGTCTTTACACAGCCCTTTACTGGAAGCTATAATGGTAATGGGTTTGAGATTTCAAATCTATACATTAATAGAAATGCTCCAGAAAAAGTTAGAGGCATAATATCTTATAGAGATTACGTTGGTCTTTTTGGTCTTATTGAGGGTGCTTTTATACAGAATGTCAACTTAACGAATGTGTCTATTACTGGCGGAGACTCTGCGGGTGCACTGATTGGAATGGCCGTTACTGGATATGAAAACAGAGGCCAAGATGAAATTGCTCCTAAAGTTTTCAATTGTACCTCAAGTGGTACTATTACAGACTCAAGGTTAGCAGGGGGGCTTATTGGAAAGTCTGAAGCTTGTATAAATAACAGTCACAGTTCGTGCACCCTATTGAATATAGACCGAGCAGGTGGGCTAATTGGTGAACAATATTTTACTTCCATAACCAATAGTTCTTCTACGGGGTCAATAGAGACCAGTGGAGTATGTGCAGGTGGGCTGATAGGAATATTATATGGCGACAATGTCATCAACTGTTATTCAACTGGTGAATTAACTATGGAGGCGTCCCTCAACCCCGGTGAACCACAAGTCCAGCAAATTTGTGGAGGTTTGATAGGTATATCATCTGTATACTCTACTGTTAAAAACTGTTTTAGTTCCAGAAATTGCCAAAGCGCTGGTGTTGCAGGCGGTTTGGTCGGAAGCTTTGCTGGTAAAATATTAAATAGTTATTCCTCTGGAAACATTTCGGGAGATAGTGGGGTTGGTGGTTTGATTGGAAGTTTAACCACTTCACAGAATAACCATTTTATAAAAGACTCATACACAACATGCAAAGTATCAGGAACTAGCTATGTAGGTTCTGTTGTGGGCATGCTTGGAGAGAACCTTTCAACTATTGAAAACTGTTTCTATGAAGCTGAAACAACTGCATTCTCCACAGAGGACTACCAAAACGGCAATGCAGGTGACTTGCCAGACAGAAGAAGAGATGTAACAAAACTGACGGCGGAAGCATTTAATGAGTATGACTTTTCAACCGTATGGAATATGTTGATTGCCAGAAATGTTAATGAAGCGATAGAAGATTTTCCATGGGTTCATGGTAAAAATGAAACCTATCCACGACTCTACTGGCAGTTTGGCTTTAGTAGTTTTGAAATATTTGAAAACAGTGAAGAAGGCTTGGAACTACTAAGGCAGGAACTTATAGAACTGGGGATCAGATATATTATCGACGAAAACCTTTCAGACTATCAAGTGGAAATCCTCAATAACCTTGAACTAGTAATGGATTTAACAAAAACAATCCAGCAAGTAGTAAATAACATTAATAGCCAAGATGGATTTACGCACTCCACTCTGGAACTATGTAAAGGTTGGAATCTTATAAGTTGCCCTTTTGAAAACTGGAGCATTGAAGATAGCTCCGAACTTCAAACTGTTTCACCTCTGTTTTTATTTTCATTTAAAGATGACGGTTATGAAAAGTGTAAATTATCAATGAATCTAGAACCTAAAAAAGCTTACTGGTTATACGTTGAAGGTCTTAAAAAAGGTGAAACGAGATATATTCCTATCAAAGGTAAAACACCTGAAGACTCAACAGTTAACCTTGAAGTTGGCTGGAATATGGTAGGCACAATCATGATGAGGAACTTTCCGAATTAACTGTTAATGCATTCGAATGGGATGCGAATGCACAAATCTATAGAGAACCAGACAGCCTCATAACAGGTAAAGGCTACCTAATTTTCACATTAGAACCGTCAATTATAGGAAACTAACTTTTCCTTAGTTTATATCTAAAGCTTGTGCAACCTACATTGCACAAGCTTTTTTGTTTAAGGGAGTTTTTATAATAATTCTGCCATAAATATATTGCGTCTAATATCGACTGCTGTATCTTTGCCGACGCTAATAAATTTTCTAAACAAATTGATGAGACTAGTATGAATTTTGAGTTTAAAACCTTCGAACAACTTACTCCGTTTGAACTTTACGATATACTAAAGCTACGTGTTGAAATTTTCTCAGTAGAACAGAAGGTGCTTTATAACGATCTTGATGATAAGGATCAGAAATGTGTGCACCTAATTGTGCGAGATGAAGATACAATTATTGCGGCACTTCGACTTGTTCCACAGGGCGTGTCTTATGATGATGCCACTAGTATCGGACGCCTTGTGGTGGATCAAAACTATCGACGCCGAGGACTGGCACGTGAAATGATCATAATGGCAATAGATGAGATTAAGCAGCGTTGGAGTTGTGATAAGATCACGCTTTCCGGTCAGCTTTATCTAAAAGAGTTTTATGAATCACTAGGTTTTGAAACAGTTTCAGATGTGTACCTAGAAGATACTTTGCCTCATGTTAAACTGGATTTAAATCTATGAGGAAAGAGAAATTCTGTCTGTTAGCATCATCGGCGGTAAATGCCGGATTCCCCTCTCCTGCCGCGGATTACATGGAGGGAGAGTTGGATTTGAACCAATTTTTGATTCAAAACCCGGATGCAACGTTTTTCATTCGCGTCAATGGCGACTCGATGATTGACGCGGGAATTTTGGATGAAGATACTCTGGTAATTGATCGATCTATTCAGGCAAAACATGGCTCAATCATCCTTGCTGTTGTCGACGGTGAATTTACCGTAAAACGCTTTTCCACTACCAATGGACGAACCATTCTTTATCCGGAAAACAATCAGTATCAACCGATTGATGTCACGGAAAATGAAACATTCCAAATCTGGGGTGTGGTGACGTCCTGCATTCACAAGTTTAACTAGAGTTATCAACGATGATTGGTTTAATCGACTGTAACAACTTCTACGCATCCTGTGAACGAATATTCCGTCCCGACTTACAGCACAAACCTATCGTAGTACTTTCCAACAACGACGGTTGCATTATCGCGCGTTCGGAGGAAGCGAAAGCGCTGAACATCGATATGGCGTCGGCTTTTTATAAAGTTCGAGATCAGTTGAAAAAACAAGGCGTTTCGGTCTTTTCATCAAACTATCCGCTTTATGGTTCAATGTCGGCCCGCGTCATGCGAACTCTTGGTACTTTCACGCCGAATGTGGAGGTGTATTCAATAGATGAGGCATTTGTTTATACCGAAGGTTTACGAGTAGGAAGTCATATCAAACTTGGTGAGTCGATTCGACAACGTGTTTATCAATGGACAGGAATACCTGTTTGCGTTGGTTTTAGTACAACCAAAACACTTGCCAAAATTGCTAATCGTATTGCCAAGAAGCATACCGACAATGGTGTATTTATTATCAATGACTCCAATTGTGCGAATGTATTGCAGAAACTTGATGTGTCGGATGTGTGGGGAATTGGGTCAAAAAGTGCGGTTAAACTGAAGCGTTCAGGAATTCTCTCGGCATTCGACTTGTACAAAGCAGATGATTCACTTATTCGATCAATTTTGGGTGTAACGGGGTTACGCACTGCCGTTGAACTTCGCGGACAAAATGCAGTTCTTGATGATCCGCCTATCGCTCGATCTGTCAGTTCATCAAGGAGTTTTGGAAAAGCCGTCAGTAGCTTATCAGATTTACGTGAAGCTTTAGCTTGTTACATTGAAACAGCTTATAAGAAATTGAAGACCCGTGAACTTTACGCGGGTGGAATTTCTGTTTATATCAAAACAAACCGACATGCCAAGAATCAGCCGCAATATGCCAACTTGGCAGCCAGTTCGATAAAATATGGTGAAGATAACCTCTCGGCTATTATCAAAATCGGAGACAAACTTCTTCAATCGGTTTATCGTCCGGGT
>DDLT01000138.1 GCA_002340265.1 Lentisphaeria bacterium UBA2565
CTGCGAACTTGCAACTTGTAACTAGCGTTACTTGTAACCTGCGAACTTGTAACCTGCGAACTTGCAACCTGCAACCGAAGTTATTGCTTAGGTCCGTAGTGAATATCACTGATTCTTATTGATGGAATCGGCAGTTTTTCACCTTTCAAAAACTTTCTGATAAGCATAAAGGCTGAACCCCGATTCGCTTCAGGAAGCCAATAAATATCTTTTCCTTCACGTTCCATTTTGCGAAGCCAAACCGTCTGCGCTTTAAGGAATTGGCGAATCTTAATCAACAGCCTGTCACGCATCTCCTGACGATCTAACTCTCCTCGCAGGAACATTGAAATATATCGATATTCCAAACCGAACCAGTCGAGTTTTTCCCATGAAACGCCGGATTTATGAAGTTGTTCCACCTCTTCGACCATTCCCTCAGCAAGGCGTTGATCCAGGCGCTGTTCGACACGTTGATGACAAATTTTACGGTGAAAGTATGGCGCCAGAAGAATGTAATCAAACTCCGGGACTTCCACTGCAGGGTTTGTTTCAGCGGTAACTGCAACTTCAATTGCACGAATCACCCTTTTTTTTGTCGAAAGGTCAGTTTTTTTAAAAACTTCCGGATACGCCTTTAGCTTTTCAACTAGTTCTTCTAGCGATAAGGGATCAAGTTCTGCTCGAAGTTGCGGATTCGGAGGGCAACCTGCCAGATCGTAACCATTTAAAAGCGCATTGATATAAAGACTTGTTCCACCAACTAACACCGGAATCTTGCCCTGACTCCAAAGCAGTTTCATTGACGCAACCGCATCTTTTAGGAAAGTGTGGAGATTGTATTCATCTGTCGTCGGATTTGCGATATCAATAAGGTGATATTTTACAGCATCTTCACCTTCACCGAAATCTGCGAGATCTTTTCCAGTTCCAAGATCAAGTCCGGTATAAACCTGTCGAGAGTCGATACTTATCACTTCTGAACTGATTTCACGTGCGATATCTACACCGAGCGAAGTTTTACCGGTCGCCGTAGGACCAATTACAAAAATTGCTTTATTCATTTCTAGTTATCTAGGTGGTTAGTTGGTTCCTCCTACCCTTCGCTTCGACGGACAGGTAGGTATTTGTTGATTAGTTGGATGGCTATTTGAGAATGTTCTAATCTAAAATTTCTCACTTTTCATTATTCATTTTTCACTAATAAATAACGTGTTCCCAGCAGTGAAAGAAGTTCTTATTCTTCAAAATTGAACCGCAATCATAGGTCGCTTTGATTGTTCGGCTGATTTCTCCATCATATTTCAAGCCAGTCACTATAAACGTAGCGACACCTGACTCATTTCTGGAATAGGAGTTCAAAACAGATTGAAGTTCCGGCGACAAATCTTCCCAAAGCACCTTTCCCGCTTTGAACTCTTGAAGCTCTTCTAGCTGAAACTCATCCAATGATTCCTCATTCGCAATTTGCTGGTCGGAAGTTGACAAAAGAGAAGCCTTTGCTGAATTCGAGCGCATCATTGAATTTGTCGTACGACTCGGTCCTTTCTTCCAGGCACGAGGTGGAATCACACGAAAGTAGTTATTATAGATATTTCCTTCATCCCTTTCAGCCAGTACGTCCACATTGTCCATCCAATATACCTCTTCGCGAACCTGAAACTTCCCATTCGCCGGAAAATCGGCAATGCCAAAATCTTCGTAATCTTCCATCTCATACTTATAGTCCTGATGCGAATGATATTCGTTTTCATCCACATAATCATCGACAGCATAAGTAAAACATTCAATGCGTTCAAGGCGTTCTAAATCTTCCATTTCCTTCACGAAACTCTTCTTACGAATCTCGCTCCCGGGACGATGCTTAGTAGAAATGTCCGTTCCGCTCATTGCATCATGAATCTTTACTACCACATCTTTTCCCTCATTCCCCGTCGAAATCGCACGTGGCATTCCATTTGCCAACCAAGGGGTTCCGTCTTCCTCGTTACGCTCTTCCGTCTCACTACCCAGATTTCTGTGGTCCGACATAAACTTGCGACGATCCCACATATAGCACCAGAGTGAACGCGAAAGTGCCGACTCGGCCTCATACTTCAGATCTCCTCGAGTCGCAATCGTCACACCCGAAAGGTTCGAAACCGTCGCCTCGCTCATAATACCAAATGCCACCACCAGCATCACCGAAAGCATACCGATTACCACAATCAGGGCAATCCCGTCCTCACGTCGCGATTTATTATTAAATTGAAAATGTTTCATTGAGTTAATCCTTACGTTGCTACAAAAAGTATAGGAAATAACCATTTCAGCAATCACTTTTAATAAAATTGTAATTGATTATCAAGCATTTGCGCCAAATAATCAAAAACAACGAATCTGTCCAAGGCTGTTTGAATAACAAATCTGCGCCTGTAAATTCCACTACCTTCATCAAAGGGAAACATAAAAATTGTCAACAGACCACAACAAAGGAACAAAAATGACAACTTATCAACGATCCATGACAGTTGCGCATGCGCAACCGACTGAACGCGCCAAGTTTATCCGTAAAACTTATGCACACCTTGCCGGAGCAATTCTTTTCTTCATTTTGGTAGAGAGCTTTCTGCTTCAGCCTGAAATAGCCCAGCCAATTCTTCAAACCTTCCTCAGCGGACAGTACTCTTGGCTGATTGTTCTCGGAGGTTTTATGCTGATTTCGCACATCGCCAACTGGTGGGCAAATAACCAAGCATCTGCTGCAATGCAGTATTTGGGTTTGGGAGTATATGTAATTGCCGAAGCGGTGATTTTCGTCCCCCTGCTTTATATCGCACAAAGCCACATGCCGGAGGTGATTATTCAGGCAGGCGTGGTGACTCTGTCAATGTTCGGCGGGCTAACAGCTGTGGCTTTTATGACACGCAAAGACTTCAGTTTCCTTGGTCCGATTTTGACAATTGGTGGATTTGTCGCATTGGGAACAATCATCTGTGCAATTGCATTTGGGTTTAACCTTGGTGTACTTTTCTCATCAGTTATGATTCTTTTTGCTGTCGGAGCCATCCTTTACGATACATCAAATATCATGCATAGATACAACACAAATCAGCATGTTGCCGCCTCACTTTCACTATTTGCAAGTGTTGCTCTGCTATTCTGGTACGTACTGCGTTTACTGATGTCACTTTCAAGAGATTAGTCAGAATGTTACGTAGGGGCAAACCTATGTGTTTGCCCGACAGCTTTGGGTAGACACGCAGGTCTACCCCTACGCGAACTGAAAAGTTTAATGGCTAAAACAACGACTCTTTTGAGATCGTTACTTCATCGACAAATATAACGCCCTCTGCTTCCAGCAGTCGGCGTTTTTTGTTTATCGCCTCGCCATCAGTTTTCCCCATAAAACCATGCAGTTTCAGCTTACTGTCAACTACACGATGACATGGCACGTCAGGAGCAAACGGA
>DDLT01000226.1 GCA_002340265.1 Lentisphaeria bacterium UBA2565
CAACGGATACAGAAAGTACATCGCCTTCTACATCTGAATCGTTACCAAGAACAGTTACAACAACTAAGCCATCTTCATCAACAACTGCAGAATCATTAGATGCTTTTGGAGCTTCATTTACATTAGTCACGTTAATAGTAATCGTTGCAGTATCAGTAAGGTTACCTTTGTCACTAACCTCTACAGTCAAAACGTACTGTGAAGCTGTTTCATAATCCAGCAGATCAGCTGTCACAATTGTTCCACCGCTTGTTATAGCGAAGTTTCCTTCTTCATTACCGCTAATGATTTTAAAGTTGTGTTTATCACCGGTATCCGGATCGCTCACACTCATGCGGAAGACTTCACTTCCAATCAAAGTACCATCATTGAATTCGGCAATGTCAACACTGATAGGAGAAACAACTGTTGTCGCCTCTAAGCCATTAAGGGAAATTGTGTTTCCGCTTACTACAGTCATTTCAACTGCTGTGCCCTCAGTTACTAAAACTCCGGAATCAGTTTTATCATCATCCAAATTATTGATATCACCACCAGTTTTACTTAAGCTGTTGGTTGCATCGCTATAAGTTGCCCCTGTGACACCTGCTAAACCATCAAATGCTAATGATGTCAAAGTCGCAGTTTCTGATGATCCATTATTACCAAAGTCGATATTTCTTAAAAGAATGTCTTGGTCAAAGGTAATAGTCAGTTTTTCACCATCACCAACGGTACGGTCTGCTTTGGATCCACCGTTACTACCGGTCACGCCTAAGGCAGGAGATGCAAAACCAATCGTTGCTGGAGATGTTACGCTACTTTGTGGAGTGGCAGTCATCGTTACACCATTTGAGTAAGCAGTAAAGTTTGAGGCACCATTAACTGCACTTTCCGTAGAAAAAGATAACCCTTTTAATGTTGTTCCACCAGAAGTGATTGATGGAGCAGCGTTGTTATAAATAGGATCTACAATAAAACTTGAAACAAGACCTTTAATAGTGGTAGACGCGGTAACTACATCCACACGCCAATAATTTGTACCTTGAGCGGCAGTAACTGCAAGCTCTGCCGCAGATGTATTGCCTTCAAACTCAACAGAAGCTGTTGTTGCAGATTGAACAGCCGCAAGATCAGCTCCCATATAAACATTGTAGCTCACTGCATTCGCAGGCCCCTTCCATTTCAAAGTCTGACTCTCAATATAAGTACCGAAACCTTCTATTGGATAAGTTGGCATAACCCAGCCACCTTCGGCCAAAGCATCAACATCTTCCTGAGTCACTTTTTTGAAAAACAGACGTACTTCGTCAACCTGTCCGTTGAGATTCTTATTACCATATTCAAGAAGACTATCCCAACCACATGCTTTGTTTGTTACAGGTAGTACACCAGAACCCATTATTGAACCATCTTTCCATGCTTTTGCTTCGCCGGAAATCGGATCTACCGCAATTACAATATGGTACCACTGACCGGTTGTGATGTTTGCTGTGTCATTAATGATTACTTCACTGTGCTCATCCCAGCCGGTAAAGATATTGTTATATGTGCGGATCTGGAATTTTCCGCCGTTAGATGCGAGTGTCCAGTGCCATTTTGAACTTACCACGTCACGGTTATCAAGTGTGTCCAGTTTTACCCAAAAAGAAGTACCGAAGTTTTTCAAACCGCCGGAGATGCCTTTGGTTTCAGCCATCCACACTTTTTTGTTGTCACTATTAAAATCCAAACCATTACCGATAAATGCAGGAGATACAGTTTCCGGTAAAGTATTTGTATCAGATTTCAAACCAAGCCCTGAAGTTGATTCGAATGGGAAGTATTGAGCCACTTTTGGGAGGTAATTCTCCACAATCAAAGAACGGGTTTCAGAAGGAGCATTGGTAGACTGAATCTCAAAACTTCCAAGATTCTCTCCAATTGGTAACGCATCAGGCGAGTCACATGAAATTGTTAGAGTTGTAGATGCCCCAGCAGCAAGTGAGAATGATGTTTCAGACGCAG
Source organism: Lentisphaeria bacterium UBA2565 (assembly GCA_002340265.1). Classification (GTDB taxonomy): domain Bacteria; phylum Verrucomicrobiota; class Lentisphaeria; order UBA2565; family UBA2565; genus UBA2565. The sequence continues at coordinate 1,987 of DDLT01000226.1, forward strand.
AAAGCCACGCGTCATTCAGCACCACGGCATAGTTTGCTGCACTAGTTCCGTAATTCTTTACATAATAGTCTGTAGTTATAGGAGTATTAGTATCACCTTTTTCATGCTCCAACTTTAACACAGCCGTTGGACTGACGGTTAAATCTTTTCCGTCGCGGTTCGGCATAGATACGATTGAAGGGTCACCAAGTAGGTTGATTTTGTAGTTAGTAGAACCGATAAAACCATGGTAGGCAGCTGATTCGCTGTATGTACGGTAGATAGCTTCTCCATTACTTTGTCCCCAGTAAACACGTTCGGCAAATCCCCAAGAGTTCTTATCACTTACAAATTTAAAGCTACTTACCGAGCGTGTACCTCCGACCATACCCAAGCCGACAAAGCGGGTAAGCGCAGTCATGATATTGTCCTCTCGATGAGGAGTTCCAACTCCACAAGCACCACAATACATAAAGCCCGGCTTCTTATATGGTGTGATTTTTACTACATCTTCGGTTTTTAATACACCAATTATTGAAGTTGGCGTACCATGAGAATGAAATTGCATCATTCCATAGGAACTGTTCTGCATAGCGGCCGCGGTAACTGCACTCTCTACGTCATAGTTTGCAGCAACAGTTTTGTCACCCCAGTCATGATGCCAAAGGCGTTTGTAGTCTGCTCCGAGGTAGTCCAGATACTCTTCACGAATGTGATTAAAGCGTTTAAAAGAGACCGAACCATGGGCGGCCATAAGAGTGTCATGACGATAGCGCAAATCACCGGTCTCATTTTCAAAGTCGATGACATCCTGAAGCATGGAATCCACACCTGCTGCATTGGCATACGCGTGATGCTCACCATAAAGATTCATGCGCCCCACGTAAACCTCTACAACACCATCGGCACCGCCTTGGCCAAAGTCCTTACCTTTTACACCAAAGAAACCATCGCCATCCAGATCCCAGGTTGCTCCGGAAACATCGCAGTATGGGTAATCAGAGGGAGTATCCTTTGAGTCAACTTTGTGATATGGGACGTCGCCCGTCAGCTCATTCGGGTTACCGATCATCAATGCGTAAACTAGATTTTTCGATTGATAATTATTGTGCATCCAGTCTCGGATGGCTGTCGCACGAGCCGGCCCAGTCGCTGTGTTACCGTAATCGTCTTCGGTAATCACGGTTACAGTAAATCCTAATGACTCCTTGTGTGCAATAAAAGTATTGAGTTTCGTCAGGTTACCTACAATCTCATTTGTAGTCACAATAAGGTAACCAGTCTGACCTGCCGCCATTTTAGCAGGAATAACCGATTCCATATCCTGTTCCAGCGTGTGTACATCAATTACTGCCCGTATTTCATCTGGGACAGTTCCCGTAATTGGATTGTCGTACACTGCGTGTGCCTTATTCCCTGTAAATAGAGTTGCCGCCAGCAAAGTATAAAAAGCCCTACTACTTTTCACCTTCTCTAAAAGTTTACCTGTTTTCTTAAAATGCATCATCTTTTACCCCTAAATTATGTTTGTTACTTTAGAAAACGAAAAAAACCAATCAAATTTTCACTCCTATTAATTGTTAATACCACTTGTCTGTACCTCGAGAAACAGTGTTTCCGAAACCTCCATATTCATGTGTACACGACGTTTAAAAATTATATTACAAATTTCTTACAAAAATCGAACATTTAGGTAATGTCCCAAGTTC
>DDLT01000261.1 GCA_002340265.1 Lentisphaeria bacterium UBA2565
AAAAGTTGTTTCTGCCGCTGAAAAGGAAAATCGCGAAAAGGCAGACAGAAACAACTCGGGGGGGGGACGCTTGGTAAATTCTTTCTCCCAAATGTCAATTAGCAAATTCTATTAATGACTAGGGAATAGAAACGCTGAAAAAGTATACACTTAAAACTTTTTTTCGCAAACCATTTTTTCTAAATAATCTACAAACACCCATAAAGTTTTCTAAATACAAAAGAAAATAGCAAGAAAATTAAGCTTTTAAATAGTGTTCTAAAAAATTAATCTATTCACTATCAAGCTGACACACTCTTGAGACTTCTGCGACAGTAGTCACGCCTTCTTTGGCTTTTCTTGCTCCATCCTCACGAAGTGTAATCATCCCTTCAGATTTAGCAATCGTGGCAATCTCAGAGCTGTCCTTGTTGGCATTAATAGCTTTTCGGACACTATCTGAAACTTCTAAGAACTCAAAAATTCCTAAACGCCCTTTAAAACCATTTCCACCACAATTACGACAACGCTTCTGCTCACCGCTCTCTTTGTCAAACGCCTGACCTGAACCAGAACAAACTGGACAGACACGTCGCACAAGACGCTGTGATAACACTCCAATCAATGCAGAAGAGATCAAAAAATTCTCAACTCCCATATCCTGAAGTCGGCTGATTGCACCAGCTGCATCATTTGTATGCAGTGTCGAAAGTACAAGGTGACCAGTCAACGCGGCATTAATCGCAATCTCTGCAGTTTCACGGTCACGAATCTCACCCACAAGGATGATATCCGGATCTTGACGAAGAAAAGAGCGAAGCGCCGACGCGAAGGTCAAACCAATAGACTGTTTTACATGAACCTGAGTGATTCCAGCAATCTGATACTCCACCGGATCTTCTACAGTCAAAATTTTATTTGAGTCGTTATTAAGAATATTCATCGAACAGTAAAGCGTGGTACTTTTACCGGAACCGGTAGGTCCAACCACAAGGACAATACCATGAGGGAGTTTGATTGTTGAACTGTATTTCTTTTCTGTTTCTGATCCCATACCAATTGAAGCAAGAGAGAAGTTCTGAACCTCTTTCTTCAAAATACGCATTACAATACTTTCGCCATCTGTTGAAGGGACTGAAGAAATACGTACATCAATCTTATTCTTACCAATTTGCATCTCTGTACGTCCATCCTGAGGAAGACGATGCTCTGCAATATTCATTCCACCGATAAGTTTGATACGAGAAGAGACAGCGGCAAACATGTTCAACGGCATTTCTGAAACCGTCTGAAGGATTCCATCCACGCGACAACGCACCACAAAGTTGTGATCCAACGGTTCAATGTGTATATCCGAAGCGTCCATATCAAGAGCACGGGAAAAGGTATCGTTAACAAAACGAACGACCGGCGCTTCTTTCGCAAGATTCTGAAGAGCCTCTTCTGAACCATCTGAATCCCAGTCAAACATTTCATCTTCATGTGTTTCGTAAAGCGAAGTCTGCAAACGCTCGATTAGAGAAAAGCGCGCATAAACAAACTTAACTTTCAGACCAAGAACCATCTGCAAATCATGCGTAATCTGAGCACGTTTATAAGGCGTACCAAGTGCAATCACCAAAGCATCTTCATCCCAGGAAACAGGCAGAGCATGATAATTTCTCAAATATTCTAAACTGATTTTGTTAAAGCTTTCGACATTTTCAAAATCGTCACCATCAAGAACTTTCAGACCTGTCAGCTCCGAATAGATCTTAGCAATATCCATCTCAGAAACCAAGGCACGGGCTACAAGTGCAAACTCATCACCTTGATTCGTGATTTCATCCACAACTTCCGCCTGTGAACCAAGCTGTTTTTTCAACAGCTCTTTGACCTTATCGAAAAGCGTCAGCTTCTTAGGTGTTTCAACTACTTCAACTTCATTATCCACAGTTACACCTACTCTTCGATTATCACAATTGGAGCTTCAGATGCAGGTTCATTAGGTTTAACCTCTCCAGCCTCTTTTTCACGATATTTCTTTATCAAATCTTTACGTTCACGGCGACGTTTCAACTCTTCCTGACGCTCAATAATGTCATCAATAATATTCAATGGTTCTCCAAGGCTGGCTTCGTCTGAAAGAACTTTATCCATTGCGCGTAGTGATTGATTATAGCGTTTAAGTAGACCGCCCATTCTTGTATCACTGTCAATTACATTAACAGTCAAAAGAACTAATAGCTCATTTCTGCTTACACCTTTCTTGGTATATTTAAAGAATTCTCCAATCCAAGGAATATCCATCAAAAGAGGTACTCCCTGAACTTTCTCAGTCGCTTTGTTCTTTATCATACCACCAAGGAGAACTGTTTTTCCATCAGGGACAACAAGTTTTGTATCCATCGAACGACGCAGAACCGGATATGAAGTACTTGGGTTTTCACCTCCTCCCTGTACTGCTTGACCGAATTCTTCGAACTTCTGTTCAACCTCCAGGGTTACTTCATTATTTGCAGTAATATGTGGAATAACAGTCAAAGTCGTTGACGCATCAATTTTAGTCCAACTAGATGTTGTCGGATTCCCATTACTGTCAAAGTTAACCTCTTCAACAGGTTTTTCATCCGTCACGTCAATCACAGCCTCTTCATCACTGATTGCCACAATCTGTGGAGCAGAAACAATTGATGTGTTATCACGCCCTGCAATCGATGCAATAAAATTTAAAGCTCCATTACCGTCCTCAAATAGCAAGTTAAGCCCCGAATTCCCTCCCCCTAATGGATCGAGCCCACCTAAACCTTTCAGCTTATCAAGAGCTGAAACGTATACACCTTTAGTAGTAATTGTTGTTGTCGTTTCAGGAGGAACTCCTCCCGGGTTAATAGTTGTAGAGCTAGTGGTTTCAACACTTGGGTTACTAGGAGAAAGTACCCCTGAGCCAGCGCCTTGCCCTGAGCCATTATCAACTGCATAACGGAAGCCGTACTCCAAGCCTTCAGTAAGAGTCAAATCCACAATTGTAGCCTGAATAACCACCTGAAGAGGTGGAATATCAACTCTCTCAAGCATTGCTTTTATCAATGCATAAGTTCTCGGAGTTGTACGGATAACCAGACGGTTTTGAAATGTATCTTCATAAATCGTTACCGCTTCGTCAAAAACCGTACTTCTGCTATTTGACTCGCTTTGGTTCTTTGACGTAGTTGAACGTGTGGTCGACGGGCGTGAAGACAAACGACTTGATGTATTGCCTGCCTTGCTTGATGTAGACTTTTTGCGTGTTGAGCTGGAGGATTTCGCGCCATCTGTCATGAAAAATGTATCAAGAGCAGCACGGAGACCTTCAATGGTTCCATGTTTTACATTGTAAAAGAAAATATGTTCCTGTTCGCCGATATCTTCGCTGTCAAGAGTTTTAATCCAGCGTTCAACCTCTTTAATTGCCTCAACCATCGGAGCTGAAACTACAATCACCTGCAGCCGTGGGATTCCGGCAATTTTAATTTCTGTACCTTCGGCTTTTGCCGTGTCGAAAACGGCAGGAAGCCCGATAATCGGCATCACACGCTGAAGTTCTTCGATAATTGTCTCCACATCCACAGAATGACATCTGATACTTGCCTGAGGCCAATTACGGTGCCATTGCTGATCCAGTTTACTGACAAGCTCACGAATCTTCGGCATATTACTTGGAGATTCAACGATCAAAAGCGAATTCAAACGCTTGATTTCCGTTACAGTCGCCCCGTCTGTCATAAACGGCTTGATATTTGCCATCGCCTCGGAAGCCGGAATATTGACAAGGTTCAAAAAGCTTACATCTACATTAGCCGGATTATGTTTTACTAGAAGACGGCGTGTTTTAGGCATCTTGGCGAATGGAAGAATTTCTACAAACTGATTATTTCGTGACACATAAGCGCCTGATAACCATAAAATGTGTTCTAGAGTTGACCACACTTCTCGAGCATTCATGCTAGCATTTACATTAATACTTACTGTCCCTTTTACGGCCGGGTCCACCAGATAGTCAAACTCAAGCATTCCGGCAAAGATCGGTAGCACGTCCGTCAAAGGTGTGGCATCAAAATCCAACTCTACAGGGATCTTTTTCTTCGGATCTTTCATTCCCTTAATCAGCTCTGCAGGAAAATCTACAACAGGAGCACTTTCAGGTGTTTTAATTTCACGATTTGGCAAAACAAGCTCATCATCTCCAGCCGCACGCTCAGGGACAATCTTATTAACTTCCAAAGCTGTTTCAGAAGCAGGTGTCACTTCTGCGGCAATAAGCTCAGCATCACGAACAAATGTTGGCATAAATTCATCGACAATCTGTTCATCATCTTTATTCCCGGTTGTCTCACAACCCGAACTTATTAAGAGTGCAGTCGCCCCGACTGCAACCATCTTAAGTTTTGAAAAAAGTTTCACTGTAGTATTCATATACATTATCCTTCTAGAAAACGTCAATTTTCTTTATTATAAGTCTTAAGTTAGTATTATTATCTTCCACGTTTATTTCTTAAAGCGTCCAAAGTCTTCTTATCTAGGACATTTACCGGTTTTTCCCTTGCACCTTTTCCACTTGGAGAAGCAGGTGAAATGTTGCCTGGCAAACCATTGGCAATTGGTGGTGGCGGTGGTGGCGGTGGCGGTGTCAGCTTCGGTT
>DDLT01000264.1 GCA_002340265.1 Lentisphaeria bacterium UBA2565
GAGCTCCGTACTGCCCTTTTTAATCAATGTTAGACTGGCTACTTCAGAAGGTACAGAGTCACCATCTACACCATAGGCAACAACTCTATAGTAAACAGTTTCATCAACTAAGATATCAGTTACCACATCAAAGCTTGTTACATCTCCTACATCGACATAGCCATCCTCATCCATTGAGCTATCACTCGAAAAGTCGATAGGTGTTACAAACTGCTCGTCCTTAGCTACTGAAAGTTTGTAGCCAGTTGCGCTGATTGCGGCCTCCCAATCGGCGGTAAAGCCATCCAAAGACAGGTCTGAACCAGAGCCAACGTTAGGTGCATCCGGAATGTCTAGAGGTGTCACCACTAACTTGGCCTCATCAACTTTAAATTGGATAATTTTCAAGTTAAATGACAAACTTACTGGTGACCCGCCGACATCATCCACCGCTGTGACTTTAAAAGAATTGATATCTTGTGGAAACGTTTGTTTGTTTTGGGCCTGAAGCAGTTGGCCTGCAACGTTATTTCCATTATAAAACAAATTTGCAGCATCTTGTGCTAAATTACTACTGAAGTTACCAAACTCTATGTAACTGAAGTCAACAGCATCTGCCACTGCACCATCTATTACCTGACCAGATTCATTAATAATCTTCACAACCTCAACATTCAAACTATCTCCATTAACCCTAAACAACTCTTTTTTATTATTTCCTGTCAAGCCCAAGAACCCGCTATTAGTTTGAACATTTTTCGGAATTTGTTTAGAATCATCGCCACCTGTAAGCTTCAGAATAGCAAAAAAGTTATCACCTGCACCATTCTGCATACCAACAACACCGAACTCTTCTGGGGAATTATCCTCGATAGGCCCTACCCCTTCATTTCCCAAGATTGTTTCCAGAGCTTGCGACACGTTAATTGTTACAGAGCCATTAGCTGACACTTTTATAGTATCTCCCGCAGAGTAAGTCTTAAACACATCCCCTGGGAAAGTTCTAGACTGACCACCTCCAAGTTTATACTCAGTGATAGGCTCTGCAAAAAGCTGTGTCCCCAAGACAAAAAGACAGGCGGTGGCGAGTCGTTTCCATTTCGCTATAATTTTCATTGTATCCCCTTATATGATAAAAATTAAATTTTAAAATTGTGTAAGCAGTTTCCCCGTGCTTAAAAAATACAAGCTTAAGAACATAGTCCCAAGGCACTCTCTTTCAAATATAAAACGCTATTAATAAGGACAATATGAATAAAATTTCTCACTTCAATTTTGGTTACAACATTTTATCCCTAATAACAAACTGTCTGACCACTCATTTTTTAGACAGTGACAAAGCTTATTTTTGTCTAAATTTTATAGAAGAGATGGCGAACATAATTGAATTATCTATTTTGACGGTTATGCTTTTGATGTGCTCAGATTGGGGTAAGTACTGAGGCATATCATGCAACTTAATTTAACAGGAGAATATGAATGAACACATTTGTCGACTTTTTGCTGATTGGAGCTATGATTCTTTACTTTCAACGTGGTTGGCGCCACGGAATAATGTACGCCGTTGTAAACCTCATTGGTGTTATAGCCTCTTATGTAGTTGCAGTAATTTCAGCCCCACTACTTGCTCCTGTTTTAACTGAATCACTGGGTATAGCCAAAGTCATAGGATTTGTATTCGGCTGGGCCTGCGCGTTTCTTCTTGTCATTCTCATTGCGTTTATACTTAAAAGAACCGTTTTACGTGATATTACCTACCATGAACTTGGAGAAGAGGGATTTCACCTCCCCGTCTGGAGCAAAACTGTCGGCGGAACAGTCAGCCTCTTTTTGGGTATTATTGTTCTTTCAATAATTCTATTGATGTACAGTGTGCTGGCAGGACTATCGACAAAATCAATTCTTCCGGACATCAGTGATTCATTTGTAGTCACACAAAGTTCAAAACTGAACAGAAGACTAGCCTACACTGCACTAATGAAGACGACTAAGAATGAGGAAATTGCCAAAACTTTTGCCAAAGCAATTAGTCGCCCATACAAAACCATGACCAACTTCAGAAAAATCATTCAAAATGTAAATTTCCGACGTGTCATTGGAAGTCAAAAGGTAATTGAAGCGGCAGTAACTGGTGATGAACTTTCACTTGTAAACGATCCAAGCATCATTGCGATGCTTTCTGATAAGATTCTTATGAAGCGCTTTGTTTATCTTGGACTTACAAAAAAAGCAAACTACCTGAAACTGAACCCCGATGGCACCGGCTACCGGTACGATTTGGCAAGAAAAATTGTTAAATTCTCACAAAAAATTGATCAGGCTGAAGAGGGTTCTCTTGTTAAAAAGAATATGACTCAGCTTAAAATGGAAGGTCTTCTTGATAAAAGTAAACTTGATAAACTCTTTATGGACAAACGATTCCACGAAATCCTTGACCATCTATTTTTTGAAGAAATGTAGACAACTTCTTGTTAACTTCTGAAGCGGCCGTCAAAAACGGTCGCTTTTTTGTATCAGTACACTATGAGTTCACATTTGTTATAAAATGCCGATCAACTTTATTTTCATTAAATCATAATCACCTTTTTAAAAAATCAGCACTTGGATAATAAGTATTTAGAGAATATTTTCTTGAGCAAAATAACAAACAAACGATTTAAAACAGTAACAAAACAGAATTTAAAGGTTTGCAATGGCTACTAATTTAAACTTCATGGGACGAAACATTCGCCTTCTCAGACGTCGTGCAGGAATGACGCTTAGCGAACTCGCCGCCAAAATAGATATTCAGGAAGGGCCACTCGGTCGAATCGAACGCGGGCTTAATGCGCCATCGGCTAAAGTCATCTATAACATCAGTAAAGTGCTAGGCGTTTCTACCGATGTAATCTTTGCAGAAAGCACCAGTGAACTCCAGAAAATCCGCGATCAAATTTCAGAGCGTCCATGTTTTACAAAAATGGGACGCGCTGATCTCCCTGAAAAAATTGAAGAAAAAGCCAACCAGATTATTGACAGCTATTTTGCGCTGGAAGAGATTTGCAGTGCACAGAAACATGCGGGAATTCCATTTCAACTTTTCTTTTACAAAGATGAAAAAGGACTAGAAGGTCTGGCACAGTCTGTTCGCTCATTTCTCAATGTGAACGACGGTGTCGTCTTTGACTATTTTGAACTGATGGAAAGCTTCGGATTCCGCGTAATCACCGCCAATTTCATGAAAAACATCGACTCTTTTTCCTACTTTGATTCCGTAAACAGGAATGCATTCTTCTTTATCAACGAAAAGCTGACACCTGAACGCCAGCTATTTTCACTCGCATTTGAGCTGGGAATGGTTTATATGTGGGAACAGTTCATGACTTCGAACAACAGTGAACCTGATAAAGAAGCGGTAAAATCTGCAAAAAAATTCGCCGCATTCTTTTTGATGCCAAAAGATGCAGTATTGCGAACAGTTCAACAGCTTGGAATTTCAAAAGAAAACTGGAGTTATGAACTTTTGCTGAGAATAAAGCATCGTTACGGAGTTTCCGCTGAAACGTTCCTTTATCGTCTTCGAGAACTCGATTTAATTGCCGAAAAGGCCTACCGTGATATCAAAAACCAAATTAAAGCGTTCTACGAAGCAAACAACTTTACAGAACCGGATAAAACCAAACGACTTCTAACGCACAACGGTCGTCTTTGGGACCTTGTTTATTCATCACAGAACAGCACCCAATTCAATACTGAAGTGTCGGTAATCATCGAAACTTTAAACAAGTTAAAAGTTTCAAAGAACTAAGATGCAGGACGTCACAAAACAGAAAATCTGGACAGTTTCTGAACTGAATCGTGAAATAAAAGGACTCTTTGAAAGTTGTTTTCCATACGGCATGTGGATTACGGGAGAAGTCAGCAATGTGACGATTCACCGTTCCGGGCATGTATACCTCTCATTGAAAGACAGTCGTTGTCAGATTTCGGCGACTTGGTTCGGGGGAGCAGCAACCGCTCGTGAAATGGGTTTAAAAAACGGCATGCAGGTGGAAGCCTTCGGAATGCTCTCGATTTACGAACCACGCGGGACTTACCAGATTAATCTGCGCAGATTGACACCGAAAGGTGCAGGCGATCTGCAACGTCAATTCGAGGAACTGAAATTAAAATTACAGATGCAGGGGCTTTTCGAACCTGATCGTAAGAAACCAATCCCGCAACTTCCAGGTTGCGTAGGCGTCATAACCTCCCCAACAGGTGCGGCACTTCAGGATTTTTTACAAATTATCAATCGCCGTTTCAACGGTATGCACATTCGAGTTTATCCGGCAATTGTGCAGGGAGCACCTACAGCACAACACGTCATCAACGGGATAAATTTCTTTAATCAGACAAAAAGCTGTGATGTTATTGTCGTAACCCGTGGAGGCGGAAGCATGGAAGATCTCTGGGGCTTCAACAACGAGCAACTTGCCTACACCATCGCCCAATCGCGAATTCCAATTATTACTGCAATTGGTCATGAAATTGACTTCACAATTGCTGACTTTGTCGCTGACCTGCGCGTGCCGACACCTTCTGCAGCGGCTGAACTGGTTAGCAGCCACAAACAGGAACTTGTTCAAAAAATCGATAATTTAAAGCAACGAACTCTTTCGTCGCTTCAACTCAAAATGCTCAATTTCAGAAGACGCTTGGCAATTATCAAAGGAAGTCGCGTATTTCAGGAGCCGACAAATATGTTGCGAATTTATAGTCAGAAAGTCGACGAATTAGCAATGCGGAAAGACCGTGCAATGAACTACATTTTAGAAAGAAACAAAATAAAACTCAATCATTTAAAATCTACCCTTAACGCTTTTGACCCACAACGTGTTGTAGAACGCGGATACTCCATTTTGACCAATTCTGAAGGCAAACTTATAAGAAGTGCTGAAGATGTAAAATCGAAAGACGAGGTCAAAGCTCGAGTTTCTGATGGAAATATTGAATTAGTTGTAAAATAAAGGATAAATCATGAGTAGTACCGAAGGTTTAAAATTCGAAGAGGCAATCGCCAAACTGGAGAAAATTGTTCAATCTATGGAAAGCGGTGAACTTCCATTGGAAGAGACAATCAAGAACTTTACCGAAGCCAGCAAACTGGCACTTTTTTGTGAAAATAAGCTAAGTAGCTTTGAGAAAAAGGTAGAATTGCTTAATTTGGATGGTGCAAACAGTAATTGGCAGGAAATAAACAACTAACATTTCTTTCCCAAAAGACACACCAAATAAAAAATTAAGGCCAAATGATGACACTGCGTAAATTAAAACGCGGTTAAAAGGAGTCCAAATGTATAAGTTTCTAACTGTTCTGGCAGCATTTATCCCCACAATGCTGACTGCAGAAATCTCACTTCCCGAAATTTTCAGTGATCACATGGTTCTACAGCAGGGCAAAACTGCTAACATCTGGGGCTGGGCTGACAAAAATGAAAAAGTCCAAATAACCGGAAGCTGGAACAATCAAACTGTTGAAACGACTTCTGAAAACGGTAAATGGAAAGTCGAACTCCCTGTACCTTCAGCGGGCGGCCCTTACGAACTGACTGTAAAAGGCACAAACACTATCACTTATAAAAATGTGATGATTGGAGAAGTCTGGATCTGTTCAGGTCAGTCAAATATGGAGTGGGGAGTCAACTGTTTCTCGGACACACAGAACGATCGAAACAATGCAAACCACCCAAACATTCGCCTATTTATGGTCAACCGTGCACTTTCAACAACACCTAAGAAAACGTTCGGAAACGGTGAAACTTGGAAGGTCTGCACACCGGAAACAGTTTCCGAAGGTGGTTTTAATGGCTTTTCAGCGACAGCATTTTACTTTGCGCGCCATCTTCAGGAAAAGCTTCAAGTGCCGGTCGGTGTTATTCAAAGTGCTTGGGGTGGAACAATTGCCGAAGCATGGACTCCAAAATCATCCCTCAAAAAGCTCGGTCGCTATAATCGAATGATTAAGCAGATTGAAAAAATGGAACTTTCTCCAGACCAAATCACTAAAATCAATTCAGATCGTTTAACAGACTGGGAAACTAAAGTTGTTCAATCCGACATCGGGCTCAAAGAAAAATGGTTCGAAAACACAACGAAATTTGACAGTTGGGAGAAAACTAAAGTTCCTGAAGTGTGGTCCGGCAAACTTAAAAATTTCGATGGTGTAGTCTGGTATAAACGAAACCTGACAATTCCAAAGGATTGGCTGAACAAGGAACTGACCATCGAAATGACTGCAATCGATGACGAAGACATCACCTGGTTCAACGGAGTGAAAGTTGGAGAAAACAAGAACTGGAACGCACTACGAAAATATATAATCCCTGCTTCAACAAACAGTTTCGAAAATGCGACAATTACAATCCGAGTTTATGATTTAGTAGGTCACGGCGGTTTTGCAGGCTCTGCTGAGCAAATGAAGATTTATCCGACATCGCAAGCGGATAAAGCTCTGAACATTGCCGGAGATTGGAACTATAAGGAAACTGTTTCCGCCAGCGACATTCCTGAAAAACCTGAACTAATTCAACTCCATCAAAACATGGCAACTGTGCTATATAATGGAATGATTACACCACTTCTTCCAATGTCATTTAGAGGAGTCACTTGGTACCAAGGTGAGTCTAATGCTCCAGATGCCAAAAACTATCAATCACTTTTCACAGAAATGATTTCTGCTTGGCGTAACCACTTTTCAGTTGGAGACTTTCCATTTTACTATGTCCAGATTGCGCCTTTCAACTATCGAAATCCTGCTCAGTTTGCAATTGGGGTACAAGAAGCTCAGAGACGAACTCTTTCTGTCAAAAACACCGGCATGGCGGTCACGAATGATATCGGAAATATTCATGACATTCATCCTGTAAACAAATCGGAAGTCGGTCGTCGTCTTTCGCTTTGGGCTTTAAACAAAACTTATAACAAAGAAGTCTCATATTCAGGGCCGCTCTTCAGAAACATAACAATTGACGGCAATAAAGTTATTTGTCACTTTGACTATGCAGAAGGACTGATTGCGCCAAAAGGTTTGAACGGATTTCAAATTGCCGGTGGCGACGGAAAGTTCGTAAAAGCGAACGCCGAAATCGTCAACGACACCGTTGTTCTATCCTCTCCGGAAGTTGCAAATCCGGTTGCTGCTAACTATGCTTGGAGCAATACAGCAGAAGGAGAGCTGTTTAACAAACACGAACTTCCAGCGTCCACTTTCAGTACAAACTGGAATAAATAAACGTTACTAGTAACAAAACAGTAGCAGCGCGTATCAGATAAGCGGAGGCTTCGGCTCCTTACCGCAATCTGACTATAAGCTCAGTATAAAAGTCGTCGAGGGACTCTCCGACCTACTTTATAAACAACGAGGCTCAAATGCACTACATTGAACTAATCTTTCAGGGAATATTCGGTGAAAACGTAGTGCTTGCACTTTTCCTCGGACTTTGCCCATTCCTTGCCCAATCCAAACGTGTCGATAGCGCCATCGGTTTAAGCGGTGCTGTCATCACAGTCATGTCGATTGCCACTCCATTTAACTGGCTTGTCTGGAACTTTCTACTGAAACCACAGGCAATCAGTCCCGAAATGGACTTAAGCTTTATGCGGTTTATCGTATTTATTGCCACAATTGCCGCCCTCGTTCACATTCTAGAAAAACTAATCAAACGCTTCTCTCCACCACTTTATCAGCAGCTCGGAATCTACCTTCCGCTTATTACCGTGAACTGCGCCGTTTTAGGAACATCACTTTTCACAGTCGAACGTGAACACAGTTTTATCGAATCCGCAATATTCGCCACTTCCTCGGCAATTGGCTGGGCCGTCGCCTGCATAATTTTAGCAACAGTTCGACACAAAATTCGTGCATCAAATGTTCCAGAAAATCTTCGTGGAGCAGGAATTGCCTTTATTCTTACAGGACTGATGGCGATGGCGTTTTCCGCTTTTAACGGGTTGGTGTAAAATGTTACAAATTTTTATCCCCACGCTTATATTCACCGCATTCATAGCAGTACTTACTACCATTCTAATTTTCTGCTATAAGCTTCTCTCTTCACAAAAAAAGATTACCATCACCATAAACAGTGACAAAAAAATCAAAACCATAGCAGACGAAAATCTTCTGAGTGTTATTCAACAGGAAGATATTCTCCTTCCCTCTTCTTGTGGAGGAAAAGGAACCTGCGGACTCTGTCAATGCCAAATCTCACCCGCTCCGAACGCATTACCGACAGAGAAGAGTTTTCTTCAGAAAAAAGAGCTGAACAAAGGCGTTCGCTTAGCCTGCCAGCAACAACCGTCAAATGATATTGAACTAACAATTCCAGCATATGTTCTCAATGCAAAAAAAATGTCGGCAACAATTTCTAAAGTAACTTCACTTTCAGCAAGAATACGAGAGTTTACAATTCGCCTGAACGACAAAACCTTAAACTATCAGCCGGGCGACTATATTCTCATTGACATACCAAAGTTCCAAATCGGTAAATTCAAAAATGATGAAGAGACCAATCGTGCCTACTCCATCAGCTCATTCCCAACTGAAGTCATAAATGAAATCAAACTGACCGTCACTTTTGCCGCATCACCCGACACAAATGTACTGCTAGACGGAATTGGAACAACTTGGCTTTTTGATCAAAAAGAGGGAAGTGAAATCCAAATTTCAGGGCCATTTGGAGAATTTCATCTACAAGACAATGACAAAGAAAAATGCTTTATCGGTGGAGGCGCAGGAATTGCCCCGTTGAGAAGTCAGATACTTCATCACTTTCAACAAAGCCAAGGCTCGAATAAAATCACCTTCTGGTACGGTGCACGTGATGCAGAATCGCTAGTTTATGAAGAAGAGTTCCGCAAACTGGAAAAGCGTTATGACAACTTTGAATACTTTGCATCATTAAGCGAAAGCAATGAAAACCGTCAAGATCTTACAAAATCCTACATTCACACAGAAACCGAGAAGTATCTGCAAAATCACCCTGCCCCGGAAGATGTTGAATACTATCTTTGTGGTCCGGCTCCGATGATAGACGCCACCACCCAAATGCTGATAAATTTAGGCGTTGATGAAGAAAGTATTTACTTTGACAACTTCGGGTAACGTTTTGCAATAAATAAAAAGGCGGTGCTCGTAAATGAACAACGCCTTAAAAAAAATCATAAAGCTTTTCTTATAGGAGAGAAGCTTTTATCTTTACAACGACTTTACAGACCTCTTTAGACTCATCAAACGCATTTAACTGCGGCATATGATATTCGCCCGGCAAATAGACACAAGCCAAACCAGAACGCAATTTAGAGCTAATAAATTCAGTCGGCTCATAAAATGCGATATCGTTCTCCTCGCTGTACTCATCAAGAACCATAAGATTTTCATCTTTCGGTTGCCAGCCAATCAACTCTTCGCCTTCTAGAAGTAACTGAATATCTGCATATTTTGTATGCGTTTCAATCTTTGCCCCTTCAACCGATTTCGTATTGTATCGGTCAATTACTGCAAATACATCATCACCATCAATGTCAACACGTCCCAATTCAGGTTGTTCTGGAAGGTTGTCAATAAATGCAATGGCTTTCTGCCAGGCCGCACTTTCTGCAAAGTAGTTTTTCAAGTTATCAATTGTATCACAAATCATATCAATTCCTTAATAGCGAATACCAGTACCCTGCCCTTCCCAGGACGCCGGTTCATTCCAAGGTTGATCATCTACACCGTCTTCGTCATCAGAAGCAAGTAAATTATCAATTGTAGTACAGCCGGAAAAAAGCACCAGCACAAATAGTAGAAGTAAAAGTTTTTTCATTATCTTTTCCTTTATATATACTCATAACAAAAAAGGGATGCCTCCTAAGAAAAGCATCCCCTTGAAAAATTTAACCTGAAATTACTTCATCATAAATTCAGTAATCTGGTAGTAAAGTGCAACACCGAAGCAAACCGCTGTCACCAAGTTGATAAAAGTAAATAGTTTACTAGTCATAATAAACCTCCTTACTTACCGCTGGTGAAGATGATTTTGTCACCTTTTTGAATTTCGCTCATTTTCAGATCCGGCAGAATATCAGCAACTGACTGCTCTTTTTCAACAGCTGTGATTAGAACAGATGCCACATATTCATCACCGCGACGAATGTACATTTTCTCGTCAACACGTGTTTTCTCTTTACCAAGGTCAGTTACGATAAAACCGAACTCTTTATTAACAGAAACCACTTCGCCGATCACAGAGAAATCAAGAACACCACGAGTTGTGTATTCTTTTAGAGTTGCCTGAAGTTTGTCAATTGTAACTTGATTTTCAGTTACAATCTCAGCCATTTTCTTAATTTCATCAGCGCGAGACTGAAGACCGTCTTTAAGCTCTGCAATTTCACCATCTTTGGTTTCAATCACGCCTTCAAGTTCATTAACAGACTCGAGCTTTTTAGAGATGCCAGCCATATCTTCTTTAAATTTATTTAATGCAACTCTACGCTCTGAGGCAAGATCAAGCTCTTCTGAAGAGAAGCTCCACTCGTAGTTATCAAGGTTATCCTTACCTTCTTTAAAAGCAGTTACAAAAACTTCACCAGTAGCTTTTAGTTCAGTAAGAGCAGTCTGAACTTCAGTAAGTGGTTTTTCACATTTTTTCTCTGAAGAAAGCTGATCTATATTGACAGGAGCTCCGAATTCTTCACCCCAAGCCTGAATACGCTTCATGATTTTTTCGTCACGAGCTCCGATAGATTTAGCGGCAGCAACGATTTGTTCCTCTGTCACTTTCTGTGCTTCTAAATCAACACCGTTAAGACTTTCAACATCAAGTTTTTTACTAGCAATCTTCACACCTTTACCGATCGCAACGATTGTACCAGCAAGAGAAGATTTCTGATCAACAATTTCCTCAACCGCAGATTCAACCTCTTCCTGAACCTCTTTTTTGTTAAAATCACCGTCGATATCACGACCTGTAATTTCAGCAACGGCTTCAACAGAATTAATTAGTTGAGCTTTATCTGCAAGAATAATAGTACGTTGTCCGTGAAGAGTATAAGCGAAGTAGACGGTAGCAATTGCTAGACCGAAAATCACTACATTTAAGAGTTTATTGAACATGACCATGATTGATGACCCCTGTTTTTATTTTCCTGTTTCTTTTTAAATTTTCCCCAAAAACTCTCTCGAGTTCAAATTCCTTTTAGGTTATGGGAATGACCATCGTTTTTCAAGAGAGAACTTTGAAAAAATTATGTATATTTATCCCACCAAAACCGAAAACCCGATAAGCAGTACTAAAACCCCCAATGCAATAAAACAGCCAAACGGTAAATAACGATGCTTTTTCTTACTTAAAATCATCACCGGCGTCATCATCGCAGTCGCAAGAACAGATGCAATCATCAAGCTCAGAATTACAC
>DDLT01000228.1 GCA_002340265.1 Lentisphaeria bacterium UBA2565
ATTTCTTTCATGGTTTTCATGAGAAAGTTATATACATCACTGGGAACTTTGTCGGATGTCAACGGAGACAGTTCAAGCGGGTCTGATTCCAAGTTAAATAGTTCCCCATTTCCGTAAAGCTTATACTTTTTATCTCTTACGAAATTTCCGGTGTCTAATCGTTTGCTTGGAGTGTCTACTGTTTTCCCCGGATTAAAGTGGCAAAATGTGTAAGTACGTTCGGAATAGTTCGGATTTGTCAATAATCTAGTGAAGCTTACTCCGTCAATTTTTCTGTCTGTCGGGAGGTCAATCTCCATAATTTCAGCAAGGCTGGGAAGGAAGTCGGAAAAGTCAATCAGTGCGTCTGACTTAGCACCTTTTTCCAATTCGTCACCCCAGCAGATAATCAATGGTACATTTGTGCCAGCATTTGTCATGTGTCCATCCGCACCATAGACTAATTTCCCGTTTTGTTTGGAAACAATACCGACGTGTGAACCACTGTCGGCTGTAAAAATAATGACCGTGTTGTCGTAAACTTTCATCTTTTTAAGTGTGATTACAATTCGGCCGATCATTTTATCCATGTACTCCACCATCTCTTTGAAGTTCTTTATGTTCTCAAAGCCTTTTTTACCCCAATTGGGATTTGTCGGAGTGATTTGATATGGAAGGTGTGGAAGCACCATCGGGTAATATACGAAGAAGCTTTCGTTTTTATTTTTTCTAATAAAGCCTTGAACCTGTCTGCTGAGTACATCAGGTCCGTATTTATCAATAGAGTCTTTCAGCTTTTCTCCGTTCTTAAAAAAAAGCGGAGACCTGTAACGGGAACCGGAGGAGTTGATGTTCCAAAGTATGGATTCATCAAAACCGTTCGTTTTATTAAAAGTAGACTTGTTGCCACCGAGGTGCCATTTCCCGAAGATTCCGGTTTTGTACCCTGCTTTTTTTGCAAGGTGCCCAAAATGAATTTCATTTTTAGGGAGCACTCTGTAGTCTTTATAGTTTCTAAAGTTGTAACGCCCGGTCATCAATTTCAGGCGTGATGAGGTTGAATAGGGCTGTGAAAAGCAGTGTGAAAACTGCACACCACTTTCTGCCAACTTGTTTAAGTTTGGAGTCTCGTAACTTTCTCCACCATAACTTTGCAGACATTCTACTCCTAAGTCATCTGCGACGATAAGTATAATATTAGGTTTTTGTGCCATCACCAATGCGCTACAGAAAAGTAGAGCACTAAGCGTTAGTTGTTTAAACATATTAGTAATCCCTTAATAGCTAAGTTGTATCTCTTTTTCTTTTTCTGTGAAGAACCAGTAGCCTTGTCCTTGAATAAGGGCATTTGATTTGTTGATAATTTCATTGTACTTGGAACTCCAGGAAAATACTGTGACTTCTTCTGGTGCATCTACATTATATGCCGGACCTGCCAGTGTCCAACCTTTGTTAAGAATGTAGTCCGGTGCGCTTTTTAGGGAGCTGATGGTGACGTTTTTCTTTTCTACTGAATAGACCCAAAGACCGCTATATGGGGTAGGGTTAATGTCGGTTACATATTTAGTGCCGTCCCATGACCAGATATTGCCGACGGCCGCGGCTTTGAGTTCGCTTAAGTCCGAATTTGAACCTGTGACAGCAATTAAGTTCCAACCTTTTTCAAGGTTGTATTCAATAGTGAGTAAGTTCCCGTTTGTCGGTAGGAAGGTTTGTTCTGTCCCATCATGGTCAACAGCAATTAGTTTAATAGGATTGTCATTGTTAAGCTTTATTGAGTAAAGTTTTGAGCCGTTTGCTACCACAACTTGAACTGTATTCCCTTGTGAATCTATAATTTTATATTCCTTCACACCACGTTCTTCAGCTACAGTCCACTCGAGTTTGGTGCCTGTTTGAGTAACTTCAAGTCCCATCGCGGGAGTTGGTGTGTCGGTTATCTCAATTTCGAAGTCGTAAATCGGGCTGGCTAGAGTCTTGTAACTACCAATGTTTTTAGTATACGCGGCGCTGTTTTGAACTGTATTGAAGGCGTAGCGCATTCTTGCTCTGATTTTACCAGTTACAGCAGTCGTTGGAACCTTAATCTGTCTTTGTATCCAAAGGGGTTGTCCATTTTTTCCAGCGTTTACAATTGTATTGTCATTAGAATTAACAAGCAGGCGGATTACGTCGTTGTAACCATCGTAAACATAAGAGTTTGACCAATCACCTGATACGTTACATGCACCGTTGACGGGAGTTTTGATATTACCAGTTTCACTAAGTGACAAGTTATCAAGTACGGCAGAGTCCGCTGATGTCAGCTTCTGGTTCGATCCAGTAGCAGCGTTGATAGTTCCTTTACCCATTCCCGCAACGTCAGTTCCGTAGTATATTTCAAGCCAATTGTCTACAGGTTCGGGTGATGTCCCATTTTCATCTAAAATACCGTTGTTGTTAAGGTCACAGCCAACTTTGTAGTCTGACTCTATGAGCTCTCCTTGATCTTCAAAGTCACCATCTCCATTCCAGTCAATCCATAGTTTCCCAACTGTAGAGTTTTGCTGGGTTCCAGTGGTGTTTTGCTTATTATCCCTTACAAGCATATTCAGAGTTATATTTTCGTCGTGAGAGGCGCTTACAACACTTTTCCCACCATTTTTCCAGCTTAGGTCACGATATGCGTTGTGAACTGTATTGGCAACATTGAAGTCGGCATCATAATCTGTATCTGTGTCAGGAAGCTGATAAATTGCATCGGTAAATGGTGACTCATTTTTAACACGTTTAATCCATGAGTCTGCCGTTTTATAACCATGTGTATTTTGAGCTGTCAGGCGAATCGCACAGTTTCTTGCGTCAGATGTGTTGATGGTGTTGTCACCTATCATCACGTAATGAGTTGTTCCGGTTTTTCCAAGATAAACAATTTCAGCTCTACATGGAACGGTTTCGCCATTTACAGTATATTCATTATCTTGTGATGAGTCACTTTGAGTGACATTTGAACTGTCTTTTGCTTTTACTGTGATCGGCAGGAAGAGTGGGTCAAAACCTTTGTTTGAAAGGTTTGGGTCAACTGCTAGGTCTAAGTCTAGGTCGCTTAGATAAACCTTCTTGTAGTTAAATCGCGTTGAAGGCAGTTCGATGGTTGAACCATCACCTTTGGTGACTTCAACCACATAGTTGTCAACATTAGCATGGTCAATTGCATCCCAAGTCACTGTCACGGCTCCGTCACTAAGGTTGATGGAAGTGATGTTAACTTCAGGAACAGGTGGCGCAGTAATAGAAAACTTTAAACCGATTTGTGCAATGTCAAAAGTACTTACTCCCCCACTAGTGTTGGTTGCTGCCTGTACTTTTAATATTTGCGGAGTGTTGTATGGAGCCGCAGCTAAGTCGACACCTGTGGATGTGTTGTTAATTCCACTAACTGCCGGATTATCATTGATAATCGCACGTTCTGATGCGCCTGCATTTCCTGTTTGTAGCATTGTAAAACCGTCAAATTTAACATTAGCATTATCAATACTGGTGAAAGCCACAGTGACAGTTTCTCCAGAAGTGGAGTGCATCTGAACATTTGAGTCTTCAGTCGTGTTTACACCGATAAAGTTGTTTGTTGAGTTAGAACCGCGATAGGCAATGACCGGATTTGTCCCTGAGGATGCACTTACACTTAGCGTGAATGTTGCTGTGAAGTTCTCGCCACCTAATGTGTCAGTTATCGTACCTGTTGTGGTTTGCTTACCTGCGTCTCCGAACATGGTAATGTAGTTTCGTGCGCCTGTTTTTTCGGCACGTCCTCCGATGATAATATTGGTAGTTGCGCCTTCGGAAGCAGAAGGCGGAGTGTACCACAGGTTTGAAAAGTTGATGGAGCCTTCAGCCGCCAGTTCTGTCGCATGTGCTTTACCTAGTAAAGTAAGGCCTGTTGAGCTGAAATTCAGGTTGTCTTCATTTACAGTAAAACCATCTGAGTTTACAGTTGCAGAGTTCGCGATATTAGAATTTACATTGTCCTGAGCTGTTGTAATTTCGTTACGTTGACTTTGTGGAATGCTTGTCTGGTTATCTGACAGTTTACCAATTGAGAACGGGATGTCACTTCCATAAGTTGCACGGATATCGGTAATGAAAGTCGTTAGATCAGCTTCATACTGTGCAAAGGTACGGCTTAGAACCGCATCTTCTTCACCTTGTTGCCAAACC
Organism: Lentisphaeria bacterium UBA2565; assembly: GCA_002340265.1. Classification (GTDB taxonomy): domain Bacteria; phylum Verrucomicrobiota; class Lentisphaeria; order UBA2565; family UBA2565; genus UBA2565. The sequence goes on from DDLT01000228.1 coordinate 4,177, forward strand.
ATACCGGCAATGTTGATCTGTGAATCCGGGTAAGTTCTTGCAAGGTGGTCTAACCCCCAGTTAATATGCTCTTGAAAAGCCTGATACTCTTTACCGTCATTTGAAGGTGATGATGAACCGTCGCCTTTCCAGTCAGTCTGCAGGTTTGTATTGTTTGCGGCGTATTTAATCACTACAATTGAGTCGCCCTGAGTCCCCGGGTAATTAGTCTGTACAGGGTAAAGAGTATCCAATGTAGGCGTGAGTGATAGTTCAAGACCTCCCAAAGTCGGGGACCAGCTTTGGAGTGTCCCAACTTCACCGTTCTCTTCAATAAACATGAACTCTTCTTGTGGAGTTTTATAATTCTCGGCAAAGCCGCTGATTGCACCTTGTCCTTCGGCATTGGATTCGCCACCGATCAGATAAACATTAATTGTCGGAGTGGCAACTTTTGCCGTAATCTTTTCCGGGTTTGCATCCCATCCCGCCGCACGTGTGTCAGTTCCCGGAGTGGTTACACCATCATCCACATGACCCAGTTCAGCAATTATTTCGTTAGCTTTGGCTGTGATTGTAGAAACAATTGCCGGATTCGCTGATGATACATCAGTGGTTTCATCAATATCATTTTCAAGGTTGTAAAGTACTGGAGAGCCTGAGCCGGCAGTTACGGCCGAAGAGGTTTTAATGGTTTCTAGTGGAATGTACATTTTCCATTTTCCCATTCGAACTGCTTGAAGCTGTCCGAGCTGATAGTAGTAGAAAAAGTCGGTAGGGGAGGTTGCATCTGCAGTCGTCATCAAGTCGTAAATATCATGACCATCGATTTTGTTTGCAGAAAGAGCTGCTCCGGTAATTCTTGCCAGAGTCGGCAGAATGTCCATTGATGTTGCAACTTCTGAAGTCACTTTAGGTGAAATTTTATTTTTCCACCACATAATTCCAGGTACGCGTATTCCGCCGTCAAAGGTTTGTCCTTTACTACCTCTAAGGGGTTGGTTGCTTCGAGAAGTACTTGTACCACCATTATCTGACGAGAAGATGATTAGTGTGTTGTCATCTACACCACACTCTTCCAATGTCTGGCGAATTTGACCTACAGACCAGTCAAGTTCTTCAATTGCAGCACCATATTTACCAATTTCATC
>DDLT01000019.1 GCA_002340265.1 Lentisphaeria bacterium UBA2565
TCAACATCGATTTCTGTTTCTTTTGTGACGAAGAACCAGTAACCTGTTCCTTTGTACAGTGCATTCTGCTTCTCTAGAATTTCATTGTATTTAGAATTCCATGAGAATACAGCTGCAGTGATAGGTGCGTCCACGTTATTTGCTGGTCCGTTAAGATTCCAGCCCGGTGTTAGAGTGATAGTTGGCTCCGCTTTTTGTGCTGTTGCATCTACTGTTACTGCTTTTGTTGCGTATACCCAGATTCCCTGATAGGCTTCTGAACTATTTGCTTTCACATAAGTAGTACCGTTCCATGACCACATTGGTCCTGCTGTTGCGGCTTCAACTTTAGAAAGATCTGAGTCTGTACCAACTGTCGCAATAAGGTTCCAACCTTCAGTTAGCTGATATTCCACTGAAACAGTGTTACCGTCTGTCGGTGTGAACTTTTGAGTTGATCCATCGTTATCGACAACAACTAGTTCTGCTATAACATTTTCATCAAGTAGAACTTTGTATGAGTCACTACCATCAGCGATAATGGATGTAATGATTTCGCCAGTTTCGGAATTAACTACTCGATATTCTTTTACATCACGTTCGTCTTCTACAGTCCATATCAGTTGATTGTCAGTTTGTTTGACATCTAAACCTATTGCCGGTGTAAGAGTTGGGTTAAAGTAGCCGGATTCAAACTGCACTTTCAGTGTTTTGAATGCGAAGTTTTTTGCCAAACTGCTACGCACTTTGAATGTGTCAGCAGGTTCGGAGAATGTAAGATTTTTAGCTCCTCCAATCACTGTTCCGCCTGTTGTGTCAGTCACATTCTCATCAGTGTAAACTTCACCACCTTCAGTAGTGCCGGAATAGTTTCCAACTTCAACAAAGGTGTATTTTACTAGATCTTTTACATCTTGTGAAAGGGACTGACCATTTTCATCCAGTACAGTGACAAACGAGAACGTTAGACTTTCTCCAATCGCATTTAGGGTTCCACCATTGACACCAAGCTGAGAGCTTGCAAGTCCGACAGTTCCTGATGTTCCATCAACTGAACCCTGAACTTGAACAATCGCAAAGTAGTTATTACCGAAAGCGTTGAAACCGATTACACCTGTTTCAGTTGCTTCATCAAGAGTTCCATCAATTCCGGCTGTATTAAGCGCTGCAGCTAGACCGGCTGAAACAGTGGTTGTACCAGCAGTATCTCCATCTACGCTGATGGTGTCACCTTCGTTATAAATTTTGAACACGTTGGCAAACTCTAAGAATCCTTTACCCGCTCGGATTGTCAGAGGGCGAGGCGTAATCTGTACAGGAGCTTCAACCTTATTAAAAAATAGATCGATAGTTTTTAATGACATTGTTCCGCTAGTGGATAGTAAAGTCAATGTTTTTGGTGCGGTGTCGGTAAGAGAAGTCGAATTCACTGTCCCGACTCCGGTAAATGCATCACCGTTAAGGCTGAATGCTTCAGCGCTACCAAGGTTCCCGATTACAGTCCTTGTAAATGAATCAAATTCAACGTCATAAGTTTCATTGTCATCCACAATGTTAGTCACTGTTATAGTAATTGACTGATTTGTTCCATTGCTTAGAGTATTTCCATTTACACCCATAACCGAATTACTAACACCTAGATTTTTGCTTGCATCATCTCCTCCGGCTGCAAATACCACATCAGCAGTGAAGTTTGTGTACCCTATAGTGCCGCTAATTTGTCCAGTAGCTACTTCAGCAGGAAGAGTTAGAATGTTTTCAAATTTGTTCGAAGTGTCTTTACCAATCGAAATTGAAGTGTCGGTAATTTTTTCAGGATCTTGTTCGGCGACAAAAAGGGCACGCATATCTCTGAAAGAAATAGTTGAACCATTAACTGCTTTTAGACTGATGCTTTCTGTTGGAATTGACTGTAGGTCATTTTCAGTAACAAGCTGAGTATTAATCTGCCCGTTAAAAGGACCTTCTCCATTCACTTCATACTCCTCATTCGCAAGTAAGTTTGCTACAGTTAAAGTTCTGTAACCATCAAGTTTAACATTAAACTTCTCGCTATCATCTACAATATTGGTAATCGTAAATGTTAAAGTCTCATTTTTAGTTGCGTCAAGGACTGAAAGTTCTGGAGACGCAGAAAGTCCATCACGCATTCCGATCAGGTTATCACGCATGTAAAGCACACGATTTGCGTCATCACTATTTGCTGTAACAGTTAAATTAGCCGTAAAGTTTACAACACTGCTGTCTTCTGCAGTAACTGAACCACTGATTTGTCCGGTTTCAGAAAGAACTGTTGTACTTGAACCCATTTTAGCCAGTTCTGTAAAAATAGAATCCAGCGGCATATGAAGGTCGTTACCAATGCCAAGTCCATAAGTTGCATTATTTGCCTGAAAGCGCATGGTACGTTCAGGAACGTTCGGCATATTGTCGATTTTGTTCTGAAGCTGACTTTTTACAAGAATCTGTTCGGCTGTCAAAGTGGCCTCATTTAGCGGGTTTTCCTCTAAAACATCATTCTCGATATCATAGAAGTTTCCACTTTTGTATAACTTATAGCGCTGTGTTCGAGCAAAACGTTTGTCCCCTCCACGAAGATAGGCCACGTAAACATTGTCACGTGGGGTTCCTGTCTCGCCTTTTACCTGAGGTAGAAAGCTCTGTCCATCGATCACGCGGTCTGTCGGTAGGGTCGCTCCTCCAGCTTCGGCAATGGTCGACATAATATCTGAGAAATCAATCACATCATCACAAACTACATCGGGAGTATCACCGTTATGATTTGGCCAATATGAGATAAAACCTACACGGGTTCCCGAGTCTTTGGTTGTACCTTTACCACCCTTAATATATTCACCGTCAAGGTAGGAGTGAATATTTGTGTTGGTGCCATTGTCACCTGTCACGATAATGAGTGTGTTGTCTGCTACTCCTTCGTTCTCTAGATGAGTCTTAAGTTTTCCTATAAGTTTATCCATATAGTTAACCATGTCGGCATAATAGGCATGTTCTTTTATCTTTTTCTCTTCGTTGGTAGAAGTGGGGTAATCTACCGTTGAATCCGGCGTCTTTGGAAATGGGTCATGAACCAGAATCATCGGATAATATACGAAAAATGGTTCATTTGCGGCAGCCTGACGGGACACAAAGTCTCTGACGTGGTAAGCAAGAATGTCGGGACCGTAACTACTTAGATTCTCTTCTGCAGGATAAGTTGAATCGACTTTACTTTGATTAAAGGTTATAGTTGATCGTTGGTTTATATTGAGCTTAGGATCCCAGTAGCGGCTTCCGATCGTATGAATTTGCCACATGTAATATTCATCAAATCCAGCCTTGTCAGGGTGCATTCCATCCTGGATGCCGTCTCCATTTTTATCATCATCGTCAAGCTGCCATTTACCCGCCATA
>DDLT01000341.1 GCA_002340265.1 Lentisphaeria bacterium UBA2565
TAGGACTTTGCAGCCCAAACAGCCGGGACCTTGCCGACCAACATGTTGTTGAACACGTCTTCAAGATCACCTGACATAACAACCAGACCCTACAGAGTAAACATGCACAGTCAGCAATAATCTAAATTTAAATGTGTTATAACCGATTAATTGTTTACTCTCAGAGTGAAAAACAGTTTTGACCACGAGAGCTGTGAAGGCCAAACCTTGTGTTAAAATCGACAGGGTAAAGTTTCTACCGCCTTTTTTCTGTCATAAAGTTGTGTAATAGATCCCTTATTGGGCAAGCTTGCTTGAGACTCTCTCGAGAGAACATCTGCCTTCGCTCTTTTTTGTATGGACGCTTGGTTTTTCCCGTCAAGACCTAGGGACGATATTCTCTTAGTGCGGCAAAATCTGTCTTGAATTGGACCTAGAGGCTCTTAAACTTGAAAAAGAAAATGTTCTGGCAGCCAACAAAACCAGACTTGCATGCGAATTTGCCACATTCTAACAAAATGGTTCCTTTATATTCTATGAGCACTTTAAGAAGAGAAAAAATTTACCTTGATAGCCTTCTGCAGGTTGTACAACGTGCTTCGCACCACCTCGGTGAGCCGGTTAAACCGGATCAATTCCTGTCTTAGCACAGTGTTCATGGACTCCTCATAAACCACAGGATACTTGTTCATCACCATCTCCATGTCAAAAGGAGGAGGAAACTTTGACAAGATGTCAGCTGACAGTTCATCGATCACTTCAGCCGAGGATTTCCCTCCTCCGCCGGTCTGACGGGGCAGGGTTAACAAGATGCTGTCAAACAACTAAAAGAGAACAAAACGAGAAAAGAGAGAAAACAAGTCAGGGATGTTGCATCCATAACCTTACATCATCTCTCTTCGTCACGCTGTTTGGTAAGAAAGAGTTGAAAGTTAATTTTCACATTCACATAAACTAATTTATTGCTTAAACTATCGCACTTTGGTCGCTTCACGGTACATGCGATATTCGTAACATTAATTAAGAGTTCTTAAGAGAGTTTTTGCGATTTTCTCTCCTCATATTGAATTTAGTTTCTCGTCGAGTTATTAACTGAAGAGACGTTGCATAATTGCTAAGCATCCTGTATTATAAGCTTTTTGTGGAGAATTCAAATTTTGAAGGACTTCGCTATTGAGCTGATACTGCATTACCAACGACTCAGCGTACCAAAGCCCTCAAAGAAGCAAACAATCCTTCCTCCGCCCGGCCCCCTAATTTGAATGAAAACAATATTCTTCAATACGGCGTCGTATAGAGCAGATATTTTTACATTAATGCTTGGCAGTAACAAAGACTTACCTCTTGAGTTTCCTTCTGATCCTTAGTGATGTCAGCATTCTCGTGAAGACCAAACACCTCCGGGTGAGGAATGAGAGGTAAGTCCCGGATGTAGTCCACATATGATTCATAGTCTCCTTTGGATGGCGCGTAATATGTACCACTGTCCGAGAACCTGACGAAAAAGACACACACAGCTTAGATAAGGGAAGAAATATTTAGGTGTCAATGATTTCTTCGTCAAGTTATACCAGATTACTTTCACTTATCAAACTCACGACGGAAATCCCTCAGCGTACGAGTCTTAACCTTTCTTACTGAGTTTGATCGAAAATTATTAAAACGAACAATTTTTAAACTCCTCGAGATTCGTCAAAAAAAAACACCATGCTACGCGCGATGTTTAAAGGAGCTCTTTCGCGGTATTTTGAGCTCTTTTGGCTACGTACAAAATTACCTTTAAAGCGAAGGAAACCTGAAAATAAAAGTTTACTGAGATAAAAAAAAAAATACTAAAGAGATAATAATAAACCATAAAGAAACAAGGATGGATAAGGATGGAGAAGATTGACACGGATTACAAACGACGAACTTGAAAAATTCAGATGCCTGCCTGCTTGAAAATGTATTAACATTGTAAGAAGAACTTAGATGTTAATCACTTCGGAATTGTAGACTCGGACTTACTTGTGATCATCGCTTGCTATAATCTCTTCACATACAAAAATAGACAACAGGCACACCAACAGCCGGCGATCCTTGTCATCAGTCACGCGACCACCATAGTTACACTGACCAATCAGATACGTCAGAGCCTCCATAGGGACTTCAGCATAGTCGTTTAAAAACATCTGAAAGACAAGCGACTTTACTTTAGGGGCGTCTTACTACAGTAACATATGACAATGTTGACCTTATTCAAGTTCCTGCCCCACGCAGATAAGACATCTAATTTATGTACTCCTCAACAGAAAACGCACCTTTTTCTTTCGAGGAAAATAAAAATTTATTCTCAGTTTCTGTTGAGTGAAACTTCGAAAATTTGTTTCACAGCTTTCAGCTTGAAGATAACGTAGCTATTAAATGGCATGCACTTAAGACTTTTAACAACCCTCTTAGCATCTGACAGATTAACAAAGGATCGATCAATATCTTCATAGATTGATTATACAGTTGTGTGCATATAAGGGAATGAGACACAAAAATTACATGCCAGTAAACGCATAGATAATTTGTAAGTGCCATGTAGTCGTTACACCTGTAAACACCCCTCTAAAGCGAACATGCAGAGCGTATCCTTGAAGTATTATAATCATGTCAGTTTCGTCTCCTGGCAAGTCTGCACCACTCTCAAGGAGAACTGAAAATCATCGCTGATCCTAGTGAGCGTGCTTCAAAGGCAATAATACCTGTAACTGCCTCATGCTGATCCTGAGATCTGACTCGTTGAACTCGTAAGGAATGTTCCACCCCAGAGGGCCGAACTTCCTTCTCTCCTGCACCAGAGCGTGGAAGAAACAAAGACCAAACAACAGCTTCTCCCAAGGAGCGGGCTAAAATGGCAACACAAAAGTTTTATGAAGTCAACTTGCTAACGATATTGTCATAAAACTAATCAATACAGAGCACCTTTGCGTTTCTTTCACCTCTCAAACTTAGGACAAAAGATCAGCTGATGAACGAGAGTTCTATTTCAATTGGCCAATCACATTGAACCAGGCTGCCCAGCTTCTTGCAATGGCGGCAAGTTCGATTCTAATCAATAGAAAGCACCTTTATGTCTTTTTCGCCTCACAAACTTAGGACAAAAGGTCTGTCAATCAACGAGAGACTTCTCTCTAAATTGGCCAGTTACATTGAGCCTAGCCGTCCAGCGTCATGCAATGGCGGAAAGTTCAATTCCATCTGAACATTCACCAAATAATTACGTATTTTCTCGGACTATCAACAGAGAACAATACTACACTGACATTACAGAATGTATATATTACGGGGTGTTAACCGTGGATTACCTGCGCACTAGTAAATAAATAAACAAAACCGACAATGAAGGCTCTCACCTTATTACAAGCTGTGAAGAATTCTCTGTCAGAAATGGGATCATTTAAGTATGAACGTAGCAGGTTCGAACGAAGTCCTTTGGGTGGTTCGTTGGTCATCTTCACCCCTAAAAAAGAGAAATAAAGACTAAACAAAGAAAAAGTACCGTAAAATCGATATTACTTGTTGCGGCAGTACACAGGTGGTTTAGGCCCCGTCCACACTGCGCCGGAG
>DDLT01000323.1 GCA_002340265.1 Lentisphaeria bacterium UBA2565
GTCAAATTTGATCCGCGCACTGCAAACTATGCTCAAATTTCAACACTCACTTGATTTCTGTCAGAACTTGACGGGCCTTCTCGATGGTTTCACTGGACAGTCTTCCAAATGGCAAGTAGTCATGGTCAATTCTCAAGTGGCCCGAATCCATTGCAGAACTTAACATTCCAACATCGGTCTAAAAGAAAAAAAACAAGAGGTGCTTCAGCTAATGTCAGTTAACGCTGTTGATTCGATTCTGTTTTTCTTGAAGCTTCGCTGCCACATCCGTTTTGAAGTGATTACATTCTACGACAACGTGTTTTCTTTTGTCATCACAGTAACGTTTGTATGTCCACTGCAAGTACACTTTAACTGCATAAAAAAAATCCGTTATCAGAAAATTAGCACAAATCAAACTTCTAAACAACATGTGATGACAACGAAGCTTTGTGATACTGGTTTGAAAACCTTTCAGAACTTGGTAGAACATGAAGGTTTCTGTGCAAACCATAAGATTAGGAAAGATTGCATCAAAAGGAGAAGGTGGATTGCAGTTTGGCACGGTACTTTTATAGGCATATTGACATCTAAAACCCAGTCACGTTCGTGATCCATAATAAGAATTTAATACTGGCTTGGGGATATGTAAGATCAAAATGATATCAACCAGTAAGCTTAGCTAAACAAAGAAAAGAGTAGCTTTATGACGATGTGACAAGGGAAAAAGGATTGCGGACAAAATCAAATTCATTTAATACATATCGTGAAATTGAGGATTTGCAAGAGATAACAGTATTTGAAACTTTCGGAAGGAAATTTGTGGTGCACCTAAGATCAGTCTCATTTCAGTTTGTAAATCACTCACAATTGCCTTCATGAACGACTGCAGTTCTTCACCAAGACGTGACGCAGGACACTTGGTGAGTTCGAACGGCTTCAGAACCTCACTCATTCGCTTCCGCTTGTTTTCAGGGTTCCTTTCTGGCAGCACAAGGGCATATTTCTTGGGCTTTTTGTCAAAACTGTAAAATTAACAAAGGAATAAACTAGTTGCAAATGCGAAGGCGTGGCTACAATAGCCCTTGCAAACAAATGGTCACAGGGAACAATAAAAAAATGAAACGGCCCCTAGAACAAAGCGAGATGAATGACATGAATAACCTATTTTTGGTGTTCCTTTGGATTGCTAGACTATTTTGGTAAAGCTGGTAGCTTGTTCAGAGTCAACGCCAACGTTAGAAAACGTCCTGTGGAAAGCAAGGAGCCAACGTAGAACAGAAGTGAGGGAAGGAGACACTAAAACATGGCACGTCTATTTTTAAAACCTACGTAGTTAAACTCGCCCCATGAGCGCGTGTTCAGTTCTAGTTTTTTTAGTAACTATCCCAAGAGGATTTTGTAATACTATCTGTATCCTAGACCATCAGTAATCTGTCTTACTTGTCTTTGTTGTCCCACTCATTGCCAGTCTTGCTTTTGAAAATCTTCTTGAACTCGGTTGTAGCCTTGTTAGGATCATTGAACGGTGTCCTCTGGTGCTGCCCACTGTCTCCAACACGACCCCAGCGATTGAATAACACCCACAGGTCCTTGGCTTTGTGGTGGATAATCTGAAAATTATAGAGTTTTTTTCTGTCTCAAACTACTGTCACATAAATTCATTCGAACATTTCACACAGTTTTCTTAACAGCCCTTAAAGTTAAAACCTGGAGCGGATACAGTACAGGATTTTAGAGAAGGGACTTCGCGATGCGAAGGTCCACAGAAATGGGATTTCCGTTATTCTAATGCCTAGTCAGCGTTTTATAATGTCTCAGTCTTTTATCCCCCCTAGATCCGCCCCAGAAAACGTGTCTGGAAAGATCTCTTTGTCTTTAATTATTTCATCAGTGCAATGACTGTACTTCACACCTAGCACTTTTCCTAGTCACTGATTGAGTGCTTTCGCTAGCATCACAAACGCTAGATGTCCGATCAAGTTGAAGATACACTTTTTTTTACCCTTTCCTTGCTAAAATGGAAGTTGCAACATTTCAGAGAATATGTTTCTCTCTTTAGTTCTTCCATGCACAGTTTAAATTTCTTCAGGAATCAACTACTTGTAGGCAAAGAGCTAATCAACAGGCGGGTATACGAACTAACAGGCACTGCCCAGCGCAAAGACATTATGTTACATTATGAGAGATTAGACAATGTTTCACTCCCTGGAAGAAAGCAAGCAAAGTTTTGGTAACAACTTAAAATGTAGCTAGAGAATGAGACGCGTACGCTAAAATTATCAACCACCAATAGCAAACGTATTTCACTACAAAGACCTAACCTGCATCTTATAGAAGTTATTTAATCCGAACATTCCATATTTGACGTCAACTTTGGACATGAGGATATCATATGGCACATCAGTCTCAGGGTCGACAAATACTTCCCTGTAAAATAAAAAAATATATATTTATGAAACAAACTCCAAAAAAAAGTTGCCTTGGCCATCACCTTTAAATTTTTCACGTCTCTGATTTAATTTTAGTTTCGTTCAGAAAGCTCTTAGTGGCATAGAATTATTTAGTCTTTTTTGAGGCTCCATAGACGGGCTTCTTCAACCCTGACCTTATTAAAGACATCGCATATTCACCTCTATATTTATACAAATGACAAAACGAGGTCAAGGGTACTTTTAATGGACAATGTAGGGTGAATATCAAATAGTTTCACATCACTGAATTTAGGAACTGTGCGGTGAAGAGTAAAATAATGCCACCCGACATGGCTTTACACTAATTGTGGCTTATTTTTCTCGTTTCTAAATCGCATCTTCTCGGTCCCCGTCGCTTTCGGGGTCTACACATGATACGCCTACAATATTGTAGGCCCGATACGGGTATACACATACCTAAAGAAAAAGTTAAGCGTTCTAGATTACCTACAACGTCAAGCTAAAGGAAACAGGCTTGAATCAACATCTTGTGTACATTCTGTACAATCTCTGACACATACCCTCCACCTTCCATACGGAAGGCTGAATCAACTTTGACTTTAGTGTCATCCTCGTCGGCTGGTTTATCCTGTGCCTTCGCATCTTGAAGTATTTTCTCTGCATCAGCTTTAGGATCTGGCGTGACGCCTTCCCACAAGCCATCACTGGAAGTAAGAAAACTAAATCCCGAGTCATATTCCATTGGCTCCTCTGTGTCCTGTTATAGAAGAATTTAGGAGATGAACAGGAGCGACAAAGCAACGATTAGACTTTCAGAAAAGTCCTTCGTCTT
>DDLT01000227.1 GCA_002340265.1 Lentisphaeria bacterium UBA2565
TAAATTCAGCCGGAGCGCAACATTACCAATGTACGAAGGCAAAGGAACAAATCTGTTAGAAAAATAATGGAATAAATTCTGTTTTAAAGTTAAGCATAGCCGTGATGAATCTTTTTCATCACGGCTTTGTCGGTAAAATATGAAGGCGGTCGGTTCGACGGAAAAATTTGAATCCACTCTTTGGATAACTTAGCAAAAAACAGTTCGTTAAGGTTAACGGTGCATCTATTGCTCTACCTTCTAATGAGTTTGTGATTTCCAAAGTGTCACACCTTGATGATTCTCAGGGTTGTGTTAATTCCAGTATAATTGTTACATTCTCGGTCTGAAATTGGTTAACGCTTCGTAATCCAATTTAAGGAGTGTGCTATGACTAAGATACGTAAGTCTACAAGTAACCGTTAAATCTTAAAACTGTTCGGCTTTACCTTCAAGAAGGGGATACGTTAAGTGTTATATCTCAACAAACTGGTGTGACGACCAGAATTATAGCGGCTACCAGTAGTTTGGGCACAGCTTATGGTAACTACCCTCTTTAATGGTAGATGGGATTACCTCTATTACTGTGTTACTAACCTGCACGGAAAATGGTAAAGACTCTATAAAAGATATTGTACAGAAATCGTTCAGGTTGTTGGAGCTACTCTATTACATGTCGTGGAGGTAAGAAATTTAGTAGGTATTGGCAGTTCAGAAGGTATGGCTCAGCTTGAAGAGTTTGACAGAAGATAAAAATCTGTTGAATGTCATCAACAAAGCAGTTGAAAAGTTCCGCGAGAAGGGTGGTTAATAGCTAACCGTGGTTTAATTAAAGAAGCTTTTATGAGACATACCTAGTTTGATTAATAATAAAAAGAGAATCCTGTAAATTTAACTTCCGACTTGTCGGAATGAAATTTGCATACTCGTACTCCCAGTTCACTCTGTGGTTACTTAAGAGGATAAAATGAAGTTTATAAATAAATATTTCATAGCAAGTTTGCTCTTTTCATCAGTTTTATATGCTAAGGAAGAGGTAAAAAAAGTATTTCAGCCAAGTGAAAACTTAAAGCAGATTGTTGGTTTGACTGGAAGTTATGAGTTGGCTCCTCGTGTGAAGAGAGTTCATAAACTTTCAAAGATATTGAGTGAGAATGAGATTAATTATCTATGGGATTTTCTGAATAAAAAGCATTCGGACGATCCCCTTGATCAAAAATCATTGAATTTGATTAAAAATGATGTCGCTGTAGTTCTTCTGAATCAAAGCTCCACCTTAGAAGAATATGGTGTAAAAATGATTGAGATGTTTAGTACTAAAGACATAAATGGAACATTTCGTCATGATAATGTGTGGCGCGATTATTGCATTCATTTTTTAGGTCATTGGGTTGGAGATAGCCTCGACGAAACGGAAAGAGAGAAAGCTATCGATTTTCTCTATGAGTCAATAGATTCTAACAAAGGTACGTCAATCCCTGAGTCTGCCCTGATTACTATCAATCTAAGTAAGGTTGGATTAGTACAGAAATTAAGATTATTAAGGAAGGCAATAGAAGTAGCGTCAGAACCAGAATATGGCGAATTGGCAAGGATGTCGGCATTTCATATTGCAGCAGAACATTCGACAAGGTTTAGGTCGGACAGGCCTAAAGTGATAAAAGTTTTAAAAAGTTGTATAAATGGTAATTGTAGTGTTTGTCTTAAAACGTCTGCAATTGTGGCTTTAGGTACAGCTGGTTTTGTAGATGATGAAGTTGAGGATATTATCTCTAAGCATTGCAAATCATTTGATATCCGACTCAGGAAAGCCGCCTACGGCGCAAAGAAAAAACTAAAGCTGTAGTTTTAACCGCCCGACCATTGGTATAGGATAAATATATGAAATCAGAGATTATAAAGTGCAAAAATCTTCTTGTTGATGCAGAGAAGATTCTCGATGAAGTTCTAGATCAAGAAAGTCAAGCAGGCCTCGTAGCCCAACAAACATGCCGGGAAACTCCTAAAGTTGTCAAATCTCGATGCTTCGCATGGCGATTCTTTATGGCAACTTGGTATGGAGCTTATTATATTCTAGGCATCTTACCCATTGCATGCTCATTAGGAGTGGCATATCTAGCATTATATGTAAATTCGGCTATGTTGATGGCTGGTTTATCATTTGTGTCTGCTACATGCGTTTCCCTCAATTATTTCCTCCTCCCCTATAAAAATGCCAGAGGCTATGTGCAGGCATGGCGCCTGCTATCCAGTGCCATAATAAAATTCGAAATAGATGAAACCATCCCAGTGTCAACCCTTATTGAAGCCATCGATAAAGGAGAGGAACTACTCTCTCGAAGAATCTAATGAACTTACCAGCCAGTGGCTTGACCCTAAGGTGAACCCGGCAGTTTGGTTCGGTCAAGGTTTATGTACACCGAAGCTTATGTGTTCTGCCTATTTCTAGGAATTTATCTTTTGTTAGGAACTAGGGTGTAGAAAAAAAGAACCTGCGCTTGACAGGCTCTTTTTGAGTTTATTGACTATACGGCTGCCAGTTATTTTCTTCATCTTGAATAATATCGGCAATGACTTTACCAACAATGATGCCTGTTGTGAAACTTAATATTATTTTGAACATGCTCTTCTTCCTATCTTTTAAATGTTGTGTCACAATGACCGCATCGGAATTCTGAAATGATTTCCTTATCAACTCTTTCTCCTACATTTTTACCAATATAATGGCCCGTGAATAGACCTGTCAGCGCAAATCCTACACCACCAACACCCATTCCAATTAATGTGCCGACGCCTGGAAATACTGACCCTATAGAGCCTCCGAAAATAATTCCTGCTTCAGTAGAGCATGAACCGACGGCGAAACCTAAGCCTGCTCCGAATGTTTTTCCCACACGTTCTCCAGTCGACTTAACGTACAGGAATTCACTCTTTAGACATTTCGGACAGACTACTTTCTTTTTCTTTTCCATAATTAACTCCTTGCTATTAGTGGCTTTTCTTCAGTAATGCGTTTTGTAATAGTTTGAACAGCTTTGGCGAGAGTTCGTCAATGCTGTTGATTCATTCGCTATTTTTACCTAGAATCCGTTCGATTGTAGGATCAACGATTCCGATGCCGTAGAATTCAAGACCAAGTTCTCTGCCTTTATTTATGGCATTGACTGTGTTTTGCATTTCATCTGGCTGACCATCGGTGATGATGATAATAATCTTACGACTCTCTTCTCGCAGCAAATCTTGTTGTATTGCCCACCAAATCGACGCACCCATTGGCGTTGTGCCAGTCGCTTTCATGCTGAAGTTGGTATGAACCTTCTCTCCATGTTTCAGCAATGGATAAATCGTCGGACAGATGTTTCCCAAAGCCGCTTTGTTCTCATCAGCATTAGCAGGGAACGAACTAACTGCTACACTTACGCCATTGATTTTGCTCAATGAATCAGCAATCGCATAACACGACTGGCTGGCTAATTCAATTCTTCGACGCATCGAACCTGACGTATCAACGAGAATGTGAATTGATGTATTGATTCCGACACTCTGTTCGTTTCTCAGAAATAGCTTTGAATCAGTGTCAATTTTATACAACCTACTCGGATTCAACCTTCCGTGTCGAGCTGGCCGCCTCCGTTTGAGTTTTGAACTCTGCAAAAGCGATTGCAGTCGTGTGTGAAGAGCAATTGATGAACGTTTTACATAATCAATATCACATTTTCGCAAAGCGGTTGTATGTTTACTTCCTTCAACTGCAACCGTGTCACGAACTGAACTGTTTTGAGCAGATTGATTCAGTTGACCTTGCGTCATTCTTTCCATATCTTTCACAATACGTCCAGATGGATTGTTGATCATTTTCTTGATGCTAGAACTGTATATAGCGCGTTTATTCTCCTGTTTATCTTCGTTTTTGAAGGCTCCAGTATAATCACCCTGGAGCTTCTTTTTCGACTGTTTTTGTTGCTGTTTAGTATGTTCCTCTGAAAGAGCCTTCAATAGTTCAACAATACGTTTGGCAAAGTACACTGCATCGACAGTGCTTTGACATTTCTGCTTGCAGATGTCTATAATCGTATTGACCTTAGAAGTCAGACCGGGAAGCTGCTTTTCAACTATCGCTGCAATCTTTTGACGATTGTCTTTGAGGTCTTGGACATCCCAATGACGCACTGTGTAAAGCACGTAGTTGATAATTTCTTCGGGTTGATCTGTTACTTTAATATCCCCAGCAAAGTGATGTTTTATCAGCCAGTTGAAGTTATGTCTGCAACCAGGGAACTGTTTAACCAACTCGTTCTCCACTCGCCAATCTTCAATGAAATTGAACAGGCTCATTGCTAGTTGTGAAAGGTTCTGACTCTTCAGATAATTGAAATCAGTATGACGAATATGAGCTGACTCATGATCACAGTACGATCTAATCAAATTCAACACGTCAGGTTGTTTCTCTAGGTCAATTGAAGGCAGATGAATGGTGTTGCCATCGGTGTAAGCGGCAGTTCCACCTACTTCGACTTTAACGCCATACTGTTTACCTAAAACGGCCGCCACCATTGGTAGCGACCGCATTATGACTTTGTTGTTTATTTTCATATTAAACTCCGTTTATTATAGGGTAGGCACAAGGCACTACCCCTACATGGATTACCTATAAACGCCACTTCGTGGCTACCAGAGTCCCATTGAATCCAACTGCATTGCTGGTTCAGCTTCAGGCTCTGTTTCTTCCTGCTTCGCTTGCATCTTTTCTGGGGTCTTTGCTTTTACCCGTTTCTTCTTGTCTTCCGTCTGAATAAACGAATCCAGCAC
>DDLT01000325.1 GCA_002340265.1 Lentisphaeria bacterium UBA2565
AATTGGCTTAGATTAATATCAAATCACTTCAATTGATGGCGTACTGCCGCTACTGAGTTCAAGCGTTAAATGTTCAAAATTCGAAGTTCTATAAAAGCTTGGGAACACCGATCTCTAGCTCGGCCTATTGCCAAGCTGGAGCTTGGCGCTCCCAAATCACATTCATCCACCTCATAGCGATGGATATACCTCAACCTCATCATAGCTGTGGATTTACTATCGTTTAACAGCTGTTCGACTATCGATTCAGCACTGACTTTTTGTGGTTATTAAAATATGCCGAAGGCATTATTTCAGCATAGCCCAGCATGAAATGCTGGGGAAAGGGCGATTAAAGATTCCATTCTGAAGGAATGGTTCAACGATTTAAAGCACACCTTCAGCGTGCAACCGTTTGACTTGCGTTGATCCTAGGATTTCATCCTAGGCTATGATAACGCAATGCCTTCGGCATGCTTTTCAATTTCCCGTTCGACTATCATTTCACTATTTTTCCACCAGCGTTCAACAACTATTCAAAAAGGCATTCGCATGTAACTGCGGATGCCTTTTTTGTTTGTGTAGATTATAGCTTTTTAACGGAGAGGCTAAGGTTTTTTGTCCCCTAACCTCTCGCATGCGTTTTTCTTAAATTATTCCGCGGATTCTGTCGTCAAATGCCGATAGCGCGGCTTTTGAACCTTCTCCCATTGAAATAATAATCTGTTTGTACGGTGTATTTGTGACGTCGCCGGCGGCATAGATGCCTTTTTTGCTGGTTCGGCAATGTGCGTCTACAGCGATCTCACCGAACTTGTTCTGTTCAACAACATCTTTGAACAGTTCACTGTTTGGGACTAATCCAATCTGTACGAAGACTCCCGCTAAAGTGATGAGCTGTTCATCGCCGGATGTATTAGATTTCACTCGTATGGCGGTGACTTTTTCACCGTCACCGATGACTTCCTGTGCTGCCGCACCAGTAATGATTGTGACATTCGATAATTTCTGCGCTTCTTCGATCAACACGGAATCCGCCTTCAAGCTGTCGGCAAATTCGACAATTGTCACATGCGAACAGATTCCGGCTAAGTCAATCGCCGCTTCGACGCCGGAGTTGCCTCCACCAATAACCGCTACGTCTTTCCCTTTGTAAAACGGGCCATCACAATGTGGACAGAATGCCACACCTCGGCCTGTGTACTCTGTTTCTCCAGGAATGTTCAACTTTCGCCACTTCGCGCCAGTTGCAGCAATCAATGCAGGCGTTTCGATCTTTTCACCACCTTTAATATGAAGCGTTTTGATATCGCCGTCATCAATCTTTTCAACCCAGCGATGCTCCAGCACGTCGACATCATAATCCCGCACATGTTTCTCCAAGTCGGCGGCTAAATGCGGTCCTTCGGTATAGGTGACGGAAATTAGATTTTCGATACCGCGTGTATCTTTTACCTGACCACCGAAACGCTCTGCCACAATTGCGGTCTTCAAACCTTTTCTGGCACTGTAGATTGCGGCAGCAGAACCAGCCGGGCCGCCTCCAACCACAACGACATCGTAAGATTTTGTTTCACTCTGAGCGGTTTGTGTCTCGCTAATGCCGAAAACGCTTTCCAATTTTGCCAAAATCTCCGCTAAATCCGCTTTGCCAACATGAACAATCTTACCGTCTGCTACTACTGCCGGCACGCCTTGAAGTCCCAATGCTTCGATCTCTTGCGGATAAATTCCCCCATCAATCATTTCATGAGTAAAGTTATCATGAATCAAAGCCATCTGGTTTAACGTCTGCACGACGTCAGGACAGTTCGTACAGCTCAGCGAGATGTAGGTTTTCAAATGTATCGGTCCATTTAAGGCGGCGATTCGTGCTTTCACTCCATCATCAGGCCATTTTCCTTTTCCATCGGTGTTTAGAATGGCTAGAATGAGCGATGTAAATTCGTGCCCTCCCGGCACTCCGCTAAACGTTATGCTTGTGGGTTTTCCGTTATAATTTATACTTACCGAAAAACGCTCGCCCTCAATTTCCTGAACCGTGATTCTGTCCGAACTGTCTGCCACATCGTTGATTAATCCACGTAATTCATCGGCTTTGGAATGATTCGCTGTAGAAATTAGTAACTCAACCTTTCCTTCAATCTGCTTGAAAACTTCTTTTAACTGACTCTTTGTACCTGCATCCAACATTTTTATCACCTTTTTCTTTGAAAGAAAAACCGCAGATAATGTCAGCTATCTGCGGTTTGCGTAACAATTTATTCTGTAACTGCTATTATTAGATTTTACCGATCAAATCTAGTCCTGGCTTCAATGTTTCGGCACCAGGTGTCCATTTTGCAGGACATACTTCGCCATCATGTTCCGCTACAAACTGTGCAGCCTGAATTTTGCGAACTAGTTCGTCGGCGTTACGTCCGATTCCGTTATCATGAGTTTCTGCAATCTTGATTTTCCCTTCCGGACTCACCAAGAATGTGCCACGGTAGGATAAACCTTCTTCTTCGATATAAACTCCGAATGATTTACTTAGCGAACCAGTCGGGTCTGCCACCATCGGGAAGTCAATCTTCTTGATGGTGTCCGATGCGTCATGCCATGCTTTGTGAACAAAGTGTGTATCGGTACTCACCGAGTAAACTTCTACATCCATCGACTTCAACTGCTCATATTTATCTGCCATATCGCCAAGTTCTGTCGGACATACGAATGTGAAGTCGGCTGGGTAGAAGAAGAATACTGCCCATTTGTTTTCGATATCTTTATTGCTCACAGTCACGAAGTCGTTGTTGTGGTAAGCTTGTGCTGAGAACTCTGGAACTTGTGAATTAATGATTGTCTGTGACATAATGTCATCTCCTTATGTTTTTGATAAATGTGATGCAATTTTGCATCCGTTATAAAATTTATTTGGGGTTATCCCGTCCACATCTTTATATTAATCAGAAACCTTTTATATTAAAAATAAATTAAAACTATCACATATAATAGAAAAAAACTATAGAAGAGTTTAGTATGAACACTCGAATTTTAGAATACCTTTTGGCACTGGAGAAGTATGAAAGCTTTAGCCGAGCGGCCGATTTCTGTGGAATAAGTCAACCGACACTAAGTGTACAGATTAAAAAGTTTGAAGATGAATTAGGAATATCACTTATAGAGCGTGGCAAACGCAGAACGCTTTTTACTCAGGCGGGTAAGAATATTCTCGAGAAGGCACGAACGATTGTGCGTAATACGAATGAAATTCGTCAGATGGCTGAGCTTTGGAACGATCCTTATAGTGGCTCTCTCACTTTGGGCGCATTCCCTACTCTTGCCCCATATCTTTTTCCAAATATTGTTCAGGATTTA
>DDLT01000309.1 GCA_002340265.1 Lentisphaeria bacterium UBA2565
AACTTGGGACATTACCTAAAATAAAGAATAATATAATAATTATGAACAAAATTAATTTTTTACACTTGAAGAAGGTTAATGAGCAATATTATCCTTCTATAAACAACACTATTAAGGAAGTGCTTGATAGTGGCTGGTATTTACTCGGGGAAAAAACTAAGCAGTTTGAGTCAGAAGTCGCAAGTTACTGTGGGGTTAAGCATTGTATAGGAGTTGCGAATGGTTTAGACGCTCTTAAGCTTATTTTGCAGGCTTATAATATTGGACCAGGGGATGAGGTCATAGTGCCGAGCAACACCTATATTGCTACAGCTTTAGCTGTGTCTGCTAATGGAGCCACTCCAGTTCTTGTTGAACCTTCCAAAAAGGACTTTTTAATAGACCCTACTCTAATAGAACAGGCCATTACTCCAAAGACTAAGGCCATTATGCCGGTGCATCTGTATGGACAAGTGTGTGATATGGATCGAATCAATACAATTGCTAAGAAGTATGACTTAAAAGTAATTGAGGATTCAGCCCAAGCTCATGGGGCCATCTATAAAAGAAAACGAACTGGTAACTTAGGTGACGCATCTGGTTTTAGTTTCTATCCTGGGAAGAACTTAGGAGCATTAGGTGATGGCGGGGCGATTACCACAAATGATGATGAACTTGCCCGTAAAGTTAGAGCAATTGCCAACTATGGATCGGAGCAAAAATATGTTCATGACTACAAAGGAACTAACTCGCGTCTTGATGAGATTCAGGCGGCAGTACTTTCTGTAAAACTCAAAGGCCTCGACAAAGATAATAATCGGCGTAGAGAAATTGCGAAATTTTATAGAAACAACATAACAAATCCACAAATTCAACTACCGATAGAGAACTACGGAGCAGAAGGACATGCTTACCACCTCTTTGTTATTAGAACAACAAAACGTGACAAACTGCAGAAATATTTATCCTCGAAAGGTATTCAAACTCTAATTCACTATCCTATTCCACTGCATAAACAAAAGGCTTACACGGAATTAAATCATTTTTCACTGCCTATTGCCGAAAAAATGTCAAAAGAAATTTTGAGTTTACCAATTTCACCAGTCTTGTCGAATGAAGAAGTTAAATATATCGTGCAAACCATAAATAAATTCTAAATATGAACCAAATCATCTATACAACCTTTAACAGATTAGCGAAAGTAATTCTTAAACTCCCGTCCTTTTTTATTTCAAAAAAACATAAAAAACGGTATAGAAAAACTATAAATGATCTATTCGTTCCAAAACTTGACACGAATCTATATCAAAAAATTCCAAAGATACTATCATGTAGTGAAACACTTAATCTAATAGTAAATGAAAAGAAGAGTATTGCTAGGTTTGGGGATGGGGAGTTTAACATTATCCTAAAAAGAAAAGCAAGTAATCACTTTCAAGAAGCAAATGTAGAACTAAAAGAAAAATTAAAAGAGGTTCTCTTATCGCCACATGACAAATGTCTAACAGCACTAAATTCTTATATAAAAGAGAGAGGTATTCCTAAAGGAAGTAGGTGGGATTTATGGAAAAGAAAATATCTAAAACGCTTGATAGCATTTTTAAATAGTGAATACTTATATGCTGATGCATTATGTTTTTGTCATAAATCATTCAAAGCTGGTTTTTTGTTACAAATTAAGCAAATCTGGGATAGTAGGGATATCGTACTAATTACGGGAAAAGGTAGCACATTTATTTTAGATGATAGACTTTTTGGAAATTCAAATTCTATCGAAATTATATACACAAAAGCAATAAATGCATTTAATGAGTATGAGAAGATTATTAATAAAGTAAAAGCTTTACCACAGAGTAAGCTAATTCTTATCTCCGCAGGAATGACTGCAACTTGCTGGGCATGGGAACTATCCAAACATGGCTATCAAGTTATAGATATTGGGCATATCTCCAATTACTACTTAGAAAGCATCGGAGAAGCTAAGAATATTGAACAACAAAGGCAAGAAGGACTCTTCACTGATGGAAACCGATAAACTAGCATTATTAAATTTCAACACTAGAGATTATCCCAAAAATGATAAAAAAATCAAAGATTACTGTAGTTATACCATCCTACAATCATTCACAGTTTATAACTGAATCTATTAAAAGTGTACTAAGTCAGAGTTACAAAAATACTAAAATGTTAGTGATTGATGATGGATCAACCGACAGTTCTGTTGAAGTGATAAAAGGTTTACAGAATAAGTTTAGCTTCGACTTTATTCTCCAAGAAAACATAGGGCTACTTAAAACTCTCAACAAAGCACTCTCAATCATTGATACAGACTACCTTTGCTTATTGGCATCTGATGATAGCCTGACTCCAGACTACCTTGAAAAACAGATGCTTGTTTTTGAGAATAATCCTGACATTTCACTATTGACTGGAAAAACATTAGTCATGGGCGATGAGTCAAAACTGGTAAAAACTAATAGTAGCAAATTAACAGAATGCTCTTTCAGTGATCTTTTCGCAAGAAAAATTAAAATTCCTGGACCAGGAATGATTTTCAAGAGGGCAGACCTTTTAGCAGTTGGAGGGTTTGACGAATCAATAAAAATTGAAGACTTTTATATTCAACTAAAACTTGCGGATAAAGGTTTCCGTGTTGTACAAAATAAGAATGCTTATATCAACTATAGAGTTCATGAATCAAACACTACTAATAACCACCTGCTAATGATTGAGGAAACAAAAAAAATCGTAGATAAGTTTTCTCATACAAAAAACTTCAAAAAAATGCAAAAACTTTGGAATTTAAAACTTTTTGCTAAACTTTGCCAATATGCTCCGCAAGAAGCTATTAGCTTTCTACCGAATGTCTATAAATACTTTTATCACCCAAAATTCTTAAAAGGTATTTTTAAATTGCTAACTCAACCAAAATCCTAAAATAAACTAAAAGATGACAATGATTAAAAAAAAGCAACTTTCAATTCTCATACCCCAATACCGAACATTATATCTCACTAAGCTATGTCTCAGGTCTATAAAAAAATATACAGATCTAAATAAGGTAAAAGTAATTGTAATAGATAATGAATCGAATGATGAATCTATTGAATATCTCAGAACATTAAAATGGATTACACTTATTGAACGAAAAGCCGTTGAAGGGGAACCTCCTCCACAGGCACATGTCGGAGCAATGGCACTTGGAATGGAGAATGTAACTACACCATATGTTTTATCAATTCACACAGATACAATTGTAAAATCGGATAAATGGTTAGCCT
This sequence comes from Lentisphaeria bacterium UBA2565, assembly GCA_002340265.1. Taxonomy (GTDB): domain Bacteria; phylum Verrucomicrobiota; class Lentisphaeria; order UBA2565; family UBA2565; genus UBA2565. Next base: position 3,261 of record DDLT01000309.1, read on the forward strand.
TTCTTATCGATAAAATTGAAGAAGATGAGAATATTGCTGGTGTAGGAAGTTGGAAACTAGAGTTTACACCTCCTTTAAAGCGTTTCTTAAAAGCTTTAGAACGTTTTTGGCAACTAAAAATTTGGTATCCAATTATAGGCAAAAAATCTGGAAATATTGTGGGGCATGGAAATAACCACTACTTCTTAAGAAGTCACTGTGCCCTATTTAAAACAGATTTAGTTAAAAAGTATACAGACGGATTTGGGGACAGTGGCGAATGTGCTGGAAAAGGAATGTCTAGAAAACTGCTTGACCAAGGGTATGACCTAACATTTATTACTCCCCATGAATTGGTAAAATACCTTGAGCATTTTAACCATGCCACCATGATTCTGAATCCCAATATTAGTGGAAGAAAAACCGGGAAAAAGAGTGTTTACAAAAAGCTTAAAAAAGAGCTCTTTTCTGCTAAATATCAAAATATCTTAAACAATTCATCACTTGATGACTAAAGCATTAACTATGAATAGATTAATTAGTCTACTGCTTTATATGTTAGCGTTACAGCCTCAGCTTATAACTATTTTACAGGCAAAGTTGATTGGTCTTATACTGCGCATCATAGGATTTCGTAAAAATTACATTCATAAAAACTTAAAAATAGTCTTCCAAGAAGCAAAGGCTGACAAAAGGTTCGTCAAAAAGATCTACCAGCACTTTGGTCTTTTACTCATGGAAATTATTAAACTTACCAACCCAAAACATTTCAAAATACTAAATAAAATTGAAGGGAAGGAAGAGCTTGCGTCTGTAATCAAACAAGCACTTAAAAGAAATAAAGGGCTCTGTATTTTAACTGGTCATATCGGGAACTGGGAAATTGCCGGTGCATTGATGGCATCTGAGTCTATCGGTGTTAGAACACAGACAATTGTAAAGGAGATGAAAAGCAAGGTTGGAAACCACCTACTTTATAAAATTCGTTTCCCGAATGGGGTTGAAACAATTTTACGAAAAGACAATGCCGTCCGGAAAGTGTTAAAAGCATTGAAAAATAATGAGATTGTTGTGTTTGTTCTGGATCAAAGTGTCTCACGTTCAGAAGGTGTTTTCACTGACTTTTTTGCTCGACCTGCGTGTACAATGCCGAACCTTGCGACTATTGTAAAACGTACTAGTTCGCCGGTACTGCCAGTTGCAGTAGTTCGCAGTAAAGACCTCAAAAGCTTTAGAGCGGAAACTTTGCCGATAATTGACTATGTCAGACAAGATAATTCAATAGAAGAGTTAAAAGCCAACTGTACAAATTATAACAAAGCTTTAGAACAGTTAATTATGTTAGCACCAGAACAGTGGATTTGGATGCACAATCGTTGGAGAAGTAAACCGGCCGAGGAATTAGGAATTAGGAATT
>DDLT01000210.1 GCA_002340265.1 Lentisphaeria bacterium UBA2565
ACTTTGTCAACAGTCTGAAGCCCGGTTTGCAAAAGCCGGGCTTTTTTTGTTTGGAGCATTTCAAATTATCCACCTCGTAACGGTGGTTTAGCTTATAGTTCGGACTTTTCCACATGTTTCGCTGTGGATGCCACGGCATAAATCAAAAAGAGGATAATCAGGATTAGTGCAATCATTATTATCATTCGATAACTCTTAGACTCTTTGACTGCTTTTTTGCCTATTGGGTTGTTTAATTGGTTTATTATAATTTCCCCTGAAATTGTGGTCGAACTGTCATTTAGAATTTGCGAGGGAAGTCCGGGATAAGTCTGGTTGTAAGTTTTGTCTGTGAACTTTAACTCATAACTTTTATTTGGTTCGCTTAGGAAATAGATATTTTTGGTTGGAATTGTGAAGTCGATTGATACGATGTCAATTGGAGATTTCTCGTTATTCACAATGACAACTTCGTACGGTGATTTGATTTGTGGTGCAGAAATTGCGAGGTTACTACTTTTGTAGCTTCGGTAATGCCATTTCGACAGTTCGCCGCTTCGTCCTGTTCTGTAGGAAGAACCATTTGGATTAAAAGCTCTAAAATAGTAATTCCGAGAAAAGTTGTTATCTGAACTTTGAAGCGTAATGGTTTCGATCGGATAGTTTTCCGGATCTATGCTGATCACGGTTTCTTTTTCCTTACTTTCCGCTTTCCAGTTTATCAAATCGTCATCAATTTGCTCACTTTGAGGCTGATGTTTACTGTTGAAGAACTTTTCGCCGATACTAAAAGTGAAACGCGGTTTCAAGTTATTAACCATAATCTTCTGATTTGTTTCACTTAAGTTTCGGTTGTTATCGGTTTGATTGATTTGAACTAACTCTTTTTTCTGAAGTTTGTTCAGTCCGGCAATTTTAACATGAAGCGAGTTTGTGTTTACCTTTGCAAAAGTAACAATATCTTTGCGACTTTTTACAAAATCACTATAGTCGTAAATCTTCTCTTTATTCGCTATGAGCTTACCATTTGGTAGGGAAATGGTGACATCAAACTCAAAGTTACGAATTGGGCTGTTAATTCGTAACGCGGCGACGTCTTGACTTTTTTTGAATTTAACATCAAGTGTCAGTTCATTGTCCGTCATTTGCAGATTGGTAATCGACTGAGTTTGATATCGGTAGTAGGGAATTTGGGTCACTTTGTAAGCTCTTTTAACCGCAAATTCGACACTTTTCTGATCCTGCGAGAAAATCTGCATATCACGATAATCCGTCCGCAGATAGTTGTAGATCTGTTGAGGGAATTCCGCTTTAATCAGGGCGTTATCTTCACGTGAGAAAGTGATTGCCGCACTGTTTTGGAACTTGTTTTCTGCCGATAGAGAAACTGCAAAAATCGTTAAAACTGTATATAAAAACTTCATTATTCCTCTCCTTCGACGGTTTTAAACTGATCTTGAAATTTGATATAGATGAATGATGCGGCAATGATGATTGCTCCAAGCAGGATGAAAGCGATGATTCGCCAGAACTCTCCGAGGTTTGCCAGGTCAACGACGAATATCTTTATAGACACAATGGTGAAAAGCACCAGACTTGTCAGACGCATCGCTTTTTGCTGTTTTCTTATTCCTAAAGTTAACAGAGCTATGGCATATAAACTCCAGACAATCGAAATACCGCCAGTTGCAAAAATCGGCTTAAAGTGAGTCAGGTACGTATTGGTTTCGATTGTCAAAAACTGGAATATAGCGAGCCCGATGAAAATCGTACTCATTTTTGAAAAGATTGCACTTATTTTATCGGCACGTCTAAACAGGAATGTTAGAGCCGACAGCAGAAGTGCCATGTTGATGACTCGCATCGAAAGGTTGGTGAATGAGGTCTGATGGTGCGGATAAATGTAACGCGACATTTGGAAAGAGCAGTTGTACATCACATCGTATAAAATCACTTTCCCGAACAGAATAGAAGTAATGATCGCGGCTATTGTGGCAAGGACAGTGTTTTGTGTTCGCATTGTCTTTCTCACCACATAAAGCAGTAAACCTATGACGACGATAGTGAATGCCGGTAGAAGTGCCGGTTTGAAGAACCTGGTGACGAAACTGAACACTTCGTACATCGCAAAGATGAAAGTGAAAATAGTGATGGCGACGGTAATAAGTACCGACACTTCGTTTCCTTCTGGCAATATCGTCGGAGATATATCATTACCCATTTCGGACATTGAGATATTGGACGTTTTGGCGGATTCGGAAAGTTTTCTTCCAAAATGGATTGCTCCAAGGGTAAAGGCGATTTGGACGATGTGTTGCCATAGTTCTTTGAAGTACTCAGCATGTGTGGTTAACTGATAACCTCTTAAATGATGAGGCTGATATAGATTCTGCATTAGGAAGATTAGTGAAATCATTGAGGCGCCGTAAAGAAGATAAGAGAGGGCGCCGAGAAAGCGACTTTGTAGCTTTTTGCTTAGCCACAGCATCATCAATCCCTGTAAAGACCAGCAAAGTGCAAAACTTGCGGTGTCGAAAAGAAGCGGTATCGAAATTGCCAGAAAGAATGAACTGAGCGACAGAAAGGTCAATGTGACGGCGCGGTCTTTGATCGCCTGCTTTAGAAGGTATCTGATGGCAAGCACATAAACCAAAACCAAAGGAAGCGTTAGATACGCCAAATAACTAACTTCATTGAATTCATCATAAATCAACGCGCATCCGAAAAACGCAAAGATCCCTGAATTTAGAATCAGCATCACGACTTCTATAATTGTTGCAGGCTGACGCTGTTTTAGGTGATAAAAGCACGAATTAAACGAAAAGATAAAGAAGTAGGCAGTCAGGAATGAGATTGCCAATGGGAAACTTTCCGCAACTTCAAATTCAAATAATGCAAAGATAAACAGTGTCCAATGGGCGGCAAATGCCAAGAATTGAACAAGATACCAGTTCTTGAATGTGGTAATGGCAAATACGCCGAGTCCGAGTACCATCATGTAAGTTAATAGAACAGGTGCGGAAATAAAACCATTACTGATTAACACTGGAGTGAAATAACCGCCGGCAACGGCTAAAATCGCCGCGAGTTTGGTGTTTAAACGAACCGACAAGAAACAACTTGCCGCAGTAATTCCGGCAATTACTGCGAGTCCTAGAATTGGTGAAATAAGGTGGTAGAAGTTTGATGCGGAAAAGACGCTAAAATAGAGCACGGTAATACCACCGCCGAGAAAGCCGTTAGCAAGGATTTTATACTTCTGAGTTTTTACTTTTATACCGTAGGTAATCATTGCGATTGCAACAAAAGTACTAATTAGAACACGCAGTTCTGGTGGAATTAAACCGCGCTTATAAGAGTAACGAAGTCCGAAGCCGATACCTAAAACCGCAATAATGATACCAATTCTCGCTAGCCAGTTTGAGGCGATGGCAAACTCTTTGGACACGCCTTCTGCTCGATATTTGTCACCAACCAGAAGCCACTCTTTAATTTCTTGAAACACTTTGGCAATTTTACCTGGTTCAGCAACTTCAACTTCAGATTGCTCTTTCGTGGCAGTTTCATGAACTGTTGTTTTCACCGACTTATCGACAACATTTACTTTGGTAATAACAGGCTTCGGTGGAACGACTTGTTCCGGTTCTTTAAGGAGTTCTTCTTCAATTTCTCGGTTTACAGCTTCTTCTGGAGTTTCCTGGACAATTTCATCATTTATTGATTGAGCTGCAAGAGGTACTGCAATTGTTTCAGCTTTTGGCTCCGGTTTCTCATCGGGAACTTCTGCTTTAGTGCGGACAATTAACTCTTTGAGATATTCTTCTAAATCGTAGAGTTTTCTCTCCTGCTTCCGTTGCAGTCGTATAAGTTCATTTACGTTGGATCCTGTGGCGAAAATCCGGGCGATTGTCACGATGATTGCCAGAACAATTACAACCAGTATTAGTAAAGCAAATTCCATTGAAGCTCCTTCAGCATTAGTATTTGATATGCAAATTGATCGGTATATTCGGAGCTCTTAAATTACCGAGGTTTTGCTTTTATACAAACAAACCTATGGAAGTTAGCAGTTAGCAGTAAACAGTTAGCAGAAACTATTTTAAATCTCCAGTCACGAATCATTAAATTATTCACTGTGCAGCATAAAAGGTTCATCGCTTACTATTGCTGTACTTAAACAAAATGTTGTAAGCCGATTTTACAAAGTTACTTCATGGCATTAGACTATGCCTGACCCTATCGAGGCAGACATAACGTTGGCAGTCCGCCGCACTACCTGATGGGAGATAAAACAACAAATGAAAAGGTAAATCATTATGGGAACACAACTAACTTCTAAAGCAGACTTTCGTAAATTTATTGGACTGGCGGCAGACCTTACAGAACTAAATACAGAAATGCTGACAGAAAAAGGTTTTACTCCAACTGAAACTATTACAAAAATCCGTGCAGAACTGACCGAAGCAGACGCATCTGAAGCCGCAAAGGTGGAAGCACATAAAGTAGCTGAAGTAGCGACTGATAAAGCATCTGATGATTTGGAGAAAGCATATAAGTCCACATCACTAATGATTAAAATTATTGAAGGATATCTAGGCAGTGATCATCCTTTGGTAAAAGAGTTAAAAGCTCTTAGAAACTAATAATTAATCACTAAGTTAGCTCCTGTGATGATGTCATAGGAGCTTTTTTTGTATTGCTGAAGGTTTTCGTTAGAGACTACTAACTCTTCTTATACCCTGAAGAATTCTTCATCTATAAGTTTATAGCCGGTTACGATCCTCGACGAGTAAGTGGAGATTCCCGACGAGTAAGTAG
>DDLT01000100.1 GCA_002340265.1 Lentisphaeria bacterium UBA2565
AGCAACACCGTTTTCGTCAGTAACAACTGCGCTTTTGCTCAGTTTTCCTTTTTTACCCGGTTTATCCGCGATGTTGAAGTAAACTGGAATACCTGCAAGAGGTTTTCCGTTTTCAGAAAGTGTGATTGTAATTGGTTCGTTAAGGCTTGAACCAGAAGCCACTTCTTGTTTAGAACCGCTGATTTTAATACCGGACATGAAGCGGAATGTGACGGATTTCTCAGGTTTTGAAACTGAATAAACTTTAAGATATTGATCACCGAATACGTTACCAAGCTGAACTTCTGCTGTGGCCATACCACCTTTGTCGGTAGTTACTTTTGTCGGTGTTAGAACTTTAAGTCCTGTTTTTTCAGGATTAACAGGTTCGAAGATTACGTCTTCGTGGTGAGCAGGTAGAGGTTTCTGTTTACCACCAAGAAGTCCGGTACGTGAAGGACCAAGAAGTTGAACTTGAATTTTCTTCTTTAAAACAGCACCAGTTTCATTTGCCTGATTGTCACCTGCAAAAATTTGGATTTTATTTACTTCAACTTTTTTTGTGTTCTCTTCGCCACACCCGGCAAAGAAAAGAGATGCAACCATTAGAAGTAGTGCATGCTTTGTGATTAATTTCATTTTTTTCTCCTGAAATAATTAATCCGAGGGCGTTCCCTCACTTGTACATTTTGTTATGTTTTTGTTAAAAATTTACTAGAGCCCTGTTTGGTCTCTGGTGAAAAATGCGCTGTACTATACCAAGTTTTAATAAAATGTTAATCTCTCTAATAAAACTCTAACAATTAAATCGTTTTGATATCGTTCTACGCTCAATTTACATCTGAACTATTGGCTATTTAGTGAGTTAGAGCCTTTAAGAAGGGCGTAAAATCGGTCTTCATATTTTTCAAAAAGACCTTTTTTACGAAGTTTGACGGCAAGCTTGCGAATGAGCTCCGAATTTCCTACAGAGGATACAAAATCCTGTTCGATTTCATCCTGAAGCGCACCTTCCGGATTGAGGATTGACGCGGTTCGAGGGTCCGAATGAAGATCATTGATATTAGACGGAAGCGATTTTTCGACATATTCCACCATGAAACGCAGAAGTGAAACATCCCACAACTCATCATCACCTACAATTAAAGCGCAAAGTTCTTTTCGATGCGGCATTTCTTCTGTCAGATCTTCAATTACTGTCTCAATCGGCTGAGAAAGAGAGTACTGACGCACCTCTTCTTTTTTGAAGTTTAAGCCATACTGAAGGGCATGTGGCTGGTCACCCATCTGAACTACCACATTTGCATACTCTTTGGCATTTTTACCGAATCCATTCAGGTTGCTTGGATCAAACTTTTTCGACTCAATAATCAACGGACGCTCGGAGTATACGAACCCTTCACGCACACGAGTTTTATTCGGATCATCCATATATTCGCTGACAAGAGTATATTTCACTTTGGTTGTTCCAAAGCTTTCCAAATATGTTTTAGGCGGAACCACCACTTTTGTCATCTGTGCGGCATACCAGCTTTTTTCTTTATCTGACTTATCTGATTTCATGAAATATTTAAATCCTGTGAATAATTTTTTATGAAGCATAAAGTAGTAAACTGCTTCCTTAAATCAATGAAATATGATAAAAAACATTCTATCTCTTTGTTTGTTAGTGGATTAGTACCATTTTGCCCTTGAAATAAACCCTGAGCAATGCAATGTTTTTGGGCTCGAATTAGAGGATTGAAATATGAGTTGATTTAACGGTTATAAAATTATCGACATGATAATAACAGCTAGGAGCACCTCATGATTAAACTACGAAAAGTTATATTGGTATTGTTAATTATCACATTTTCTTTGATTTCTTTTGGAGGTATTGCCATTAAGCGTGCTGTCGTGATTGAGGGTAAGACCTATGAGAAATGGGTTATCACCGCGGATAGCATACGAACTGTCCGAATTATTGACCCAGTCACTGGCTTAATTATCCGTGAAACAGTTGTGGAAACTTATGATGATGAACTGATTGTAACGACTTATAAAGAACTAAACGAAGAGGGAAAGTTGGTTGTTGTCTGGATTAAATATTCTTCTTTGGATAAAAAAAATGTAAATGATGACGGTTCTGTGACGTACTACTATAAAAATACTATAAAAGATCGCAGTGGAAATGTGGTGGCAACCGGCACGACAACAACTACAGACCGAAGCGTTGTTTATGGTAAAGAAGGCGTGACTGTAAATACGACTACTACAGAAACCACGGAAACAGATTTAGATGGAAATGTGACTTCAACAACTTCTATGGTGGAAACAGAAACCGACGGTGAAGGTAATGTTGTGGAAACCGTTGTAGAAACAGATGCTGATGGTGACGTTTCAGAAACCACCACAGTCGTCGATCCAGAAGGTAACTCTTCATCAGAAACAAGTAATGAAAGTGGAGAAAATGGCACTGTCGCTGGAACTGCTGGAGAGGTTCCAGGTGAACCTCAAGGTCCGGATGCTGAGCCAGCATTACCTGAGGAAGACTTTTTACCTCCGGGATTTTTACCGGATGAAAACCCTGAAAAAGGTGTCAAGGCAGTCACAGACTCCGAGCCGTACGATAACTCTTCCGAAAACTAAAGTTTTGTGTCACTATTGTCACCTCTTAAAGGGGGCACTTTTTTAAGTTTTGTGAGATATTTTGGCAAAATCAAAGTAGCTATTAAAATGCTTCACGAAATCCGATATAAACACCGTCAGAATTACCCTGACCAACGGCAAAATCTATTCTGAAATTCATTTTACGTCCTTCACTAACCTGAAAGCGTAAGCCACCTCCGGCACTTGCAAACCAACTGTCATTGTTGAAATCTCCATTATCAAATAGAGCGGCCTCACCGAGAAAGCCGACAAGCGCCCATTTCTTTGCAAAACGCCAACGATATTCTATTTGAGCACTTACAAGGTTGTTCGCAACTTCTTCTCCTGCAACATATCCACGTAAATCACTTTGCCTTCCGAGTGTAGATAAAGATGAGAATGGTGCGTCGCTAGGAGTAAAACGACCATATAGGCGGGTCGCAATGGTATGTCTGGATTTGTATTCATTATAGTAATTCCAAAATCCTTTTGCTACATAATGAATCTGTTGTGTGGCCCAATGCTTCTCCGTTATAGTTTAACACAAGTCGTGAGTGTGAGCCGATGGATGGGAAAAATGGATTATCTCTACTGTCGTAGCCAAAAGTGAAACCCAGTGATAAACTGGTGACATCTTCTGCATCAACAGCTTCGAGGAATTCTTCCCCGGCCGCATTATCTGGAGAATAACTTAGGTCTATATATTTCAGTTGTAGCCCAGCAAGTAAGTTGTTTTTAAATTTATAAGTAGGTTCAAAAACAACTGGTAGGATATCTGTAGTGTAATCCACTCGTTCAGGGTATTCGCTTAGTTCCAACTGGCTTTTTACAGAAATATCCGCAATTGCAAACTTATGTGTCCAGTCTTTAGAAGGGGCAATTTTGCCGAATGCCCCAAGAAAATGGCTGTCTCGGTTGGAATAGAGACCTAAAAATGAAATAGTTGAAGTCGGCACATCTTCTTTCAAATCAAACAGCGTGAATGTTGTAAAACCAACTGCATTCCCAAAATTCGGGTCAGATGAAACTAGAGGAGCAACTACATTTTCAATTTTATATTTCTCTTTGAACGATGGCTCTTTTATACTCTCTGTTGATTCTTGGCAAAATAGTGAACTGTAAAGAGATAGTAAAATTAGAGTTATAAGTTGTGCTTTCATAGTTTTTCCCAATATAGAAGGCAGTATGCTGCATAGAAACGTCACGCCCGCAACATATTGGTCTTGAGAGAATAATACAAGTCAATGAACTATTAGAAATAGTATCGAATTCCCGCGTAGATGGCATTGGAGTAGGAACCGAATTCTGAGTTTGTGTCAACTGTTCCGTTATCCTGATTAGGAGAGCTTCCAAAGCCGAAGAATCCGCCGGCTTCCAAATAGAGATTTTCTTTGAAATTGTATTCGATTGATGCACCGAGATAAGTCGAAAAATCATCCATATTTGTGACAAGATACAATGTACTGAAGGTGAGAGGATTGATTTCATAAGTGACGCCTGGGATTAGATAGTTTTTCCCGAGAAGGTAGACGCCTCCTTCCGTGTAACCGGTATTCCCTGCTGTATTTTTCAAATAGTTGTCTGCGTCACGTGTGCCAGCACCGTTATAATGATATTCGATGAATCCGTAGGTCTTCTGGTTAAAGCTGTAGTCGAATCCGGTTGTCAGACGAAAATAGTCATCTTCACTTTTCCGGTCTTCAAAAAGTCCGGCGTAAACCTGTGCCGCTTCGAACCAGAATCCCGCGTCTCCGATTGAACGGGTCAGGTCAAAACCAATTAGCAGGTTCTGTTTGAAATCCATCAGCATCAGGGAAATATCACTATTTTTATAGAAAAACTTCCCGCGCAGAAATGCGGCACTTTCGTCTAAATCACCATCTTCTCCAAAGACAAATGCAGTATCAAATTCGCTCATATCGCCCGTCATCAGCTGGTATCGAAACGCATCGACACCGTTTTTCTCTTCCTGATTTAGGTCTTGAAATAAAAACGGTGAAAAAATATCGGTCGGATTGATATATCGACCTGAACCGAATGAAATTGGTTGGCGCCCGATTCGTAAATCAGACTCTTTGAATCGAATCGTCATATTCAGACGATCAAGGTTTTGGAAAAAGAATAGATCGCCGTTTTCCTCTAAAATCGGATCTAAGTCTTTAATTCTGTAGGAGTTGTTGACAGGGTTAAAAAATCCCTGCGAATTAATAATATCTTTGTCACCGACGACCGGAGAAAGTTCATAAACCGTTTCAAAAGACAAATCATCATTCGGCTCGTAAAAAAGTCGCAGATTCAGCGTGTTCTGCCAAAGCCAGTAGCTTTCATCATCTTCAAGAGGCGGAAAAACCGAATTGTCGGCAAATTGGTTCGCCTGAATGGTTGATTTCACATAACCACTGAAACTGAAATCGCTCTCTTCGGCACAAAGCGAACCGAATAAAAGAGTCGCTAAAACTGAAAGTTTAACGTGTTTCATCACTTTGAACTTCTCCGTCATGCAGTTTTATCAATCGTTTTGCATGATCCATAATCATCTGATCATGAGTGGAAAAAAGAAAAGTCGTACCGTGTTTCTCATTCAAACTGTGCATAATATCAAGAAGCGACTCCCCAGTTTTGGAATCCAGATTTGCCGTCGGCTCATCTGCCAGAATTATCGCTGGAGACGACACGATGGCGCGAGCGATAGCGACACGTTGTTGCTGCCCTCCGGAAAGTTCGACCGGAAAGCGTTTTGCCATTCCACCGAGTCCGACCTCTTCGAGAATTGCATCAACCCGCTCATGGCGCTCTTTTTTACCGATTTTCTGAAGAAGCATGATATATTCGATGTTTTCCTGAACCGTCAGAACCGGAATTAGGTTATAAGACTGAAAGATAAACCCGATGTGATCACGACGAAAATCACTGAGTTCTCGCCCTGTCATTCGATTCAGGTAGTTTTCCCCCAGTTTGACCTCGCCGGATGTCGGTGTGTCCAAACCGCTGACAAGGTTCAAAAGCGTTGTTTTCCCAGAACCGGACGGTCCGGCAATTGCGGTAAATTCGCCCTTTTTGATCTGTAAATCTACACCTTTCAATGCATTGACCTCGATTGTGCCGGTTTGGTAGATTTTCCGTAACTCATTTATTTCAATCACATTATTCATTTTTGGCCTCTTCTTAAAACTGTGCTTTCAATGTTTTTGCGACCTTCATTCTTGTCGCATAAAACGCCGGGTAAAGTCCCGTAATTACAGTGAAGAAAATCGTCACTATCGGGTAAATTACAAACTGATTCCACTTCAGAACCGGATAAACAAAATCCATTGAAACACTGACAAACTCCGTACCGCTGTAGTCAATTCCTCTTTGGCTAAAGTAGTAAGTTATCACAAAACCTGCTGCAATTCCAATTACTGAACTAATGAGAGCTAGGCATGCGGACTCCAGAAGTATCAGTTTTCCTAAGTTCAAGGAGCGAGTTCCGACAGCCCGTAGAATTCCAAACTCATACATTCGCTCATAAAGTGACATAAAAAGCGTGTTGATGATATCGGCTGCCACAACGAGAAATAGAATTGCTCCGAGAATAAAAATTGAATAATCAATCATCTCCAAAACCGCTCCCAATTCCGGTTGCAGTTCCAGCCAGCTTTCAGCCGCGATCTCTTCTTTCATTTTCAATTCAGACCAAAATGGTAGATTGAGCTCTTTCTTTAGATTCAAATTGTTAAAGAGAATGACAATTTCATTAATTTTGTCACCGATACCGAAAAGCTCCTGCGATGTGCAGAGTGGAATAAATGCCATATTGCGGTCCATTTCGCGAATCCCGAAGTCGAAGATCCCACGAATTCGGAACATTTCCTGAGACATGTCACCAGATTCCGCATTTGCAACCGTCACTACAACCTTATCTCCCAATTCAACTTCCAGAATGTCCGCCAATTTGTGACCAATCAGAATCGAATTCTTATCGTTTCCTTGAAGAAATTTGCCGACTTTTATATTGTCGTCAATCTTGGAAATTGGACGCTCTTTTATAGGATCAAGCCCAGTAACCGCAATCGAATATGAGTTCGCCGCACTGGAAATCATCGCAAACGACTGAGTTCGTGAACTCCAGCTTTTCACCTTCGGTTCGTTGTTTAGCTTTGAACAGATTTCTCTATGATTCGGTATTGTCTTCTCTGTTTCAAACATCTCTCGAAAAGTTTTATGATGAATCTGCGCTTCGCCCATAAAAGTCGACGTGGCGTTCTTTATCATCAGATCCTTCCAGCCAATCATCATCGCATCGGTGAAAATCATCGTCGCGATACCGATTCCGATCGCCGAAGCCGAAAGCAGGGTTCGACGTTTGTTCCGAAGGACATTCCGCCAGGCTAGTTTCACAAAAATCATCTTTCACCTTTTATTTAAAACCACGGGGAGCACGGGGCTCAAAGTGCTTCGCACTTTTCGTGGTTAAATTTTTTATATTGAAACTCTCTTTATACCGTCTTTCATCAATGTGCTGTTAAAGTTTAGAATGAAGCCACGTTTAAAATTCAGCAGTTTTAAGTAAGTTATTGTTTGTGCCATGTGAATTGGTAGCACATGTTCTACAGTTTTCAGTTCGAGAAGGAGTGACTTTTCGACAATTATATCTGCTCTAAATCCAACACCTAAATCTGTGTTTCGGTAAGATACTGGTATTCCAACTTGATTGATAGCGGATAAACCCATTGCTCTTAGTTCAATCAACAAAGCTTGCTCATAAACATTCTCCAGTAAGCCCGGACCAAAAGCGCGGTGCACATTAGTGGCGGCTGTTAGAACTTTATCAATAATATTTTCAGGACAATCTCTCATTGCAGCTTCCTTATGATTAATCACGCGGAGCACGGGGCTCAAAACGCTTCGCGTTTTTCGTGGTCTGTTTCTAATTTTTTGAATGCAAGTTTTATACTTTGTTGTTATTCCTATAAAAAATTTCGAGAAATTCGAAGGATTTGGAGAACCCCCGTGTTCCCCGTGGTGCCTCCTATCCG
>DDLT01000146.1 GCA_002340265.1 Lentisphaeria bacterium UBA2565
GAATTCCGTTCTTTTTAGCTCTTCGTTTATCTGTGCGACGGTTTCAAATGCCTCTTGAAGGGTTAAGTTTTGTGAAAACGTTGGTAACATTTGGAATTATTTACGCCACAGACCCACTTCTACAAAATATGACTTCGATCGTTTGCCTCCGTTGACTCACCTTCGATATTGTTAACTATAAACCTCTGTAGACCATGCTGAATTACGTGCGGCAATTTTTTAAAATCAGGGCAGTTTCTCACACGCTTTATCTCTGAAACGAAGTTGGTGACCCCAATTTCTTTTGCATTTTTGACACAATTTAGTCATTATCTGACTGCAGTGAAACTTTAAAAAATAGCTATTGAGTGGAAAAATTTTCGCGCGAACGTCCTTAAGCAGCCTGATGCATGGTTAGTGGACTCAGATAAAACAAACACGATGTCTTACGATATAGACTGCAATATATTTTATTCTGCCTAGCATGTAGCAGATGCATAGATTCATTTTAATAAACCAATGGGGTAACAGAAAAGGTCTGTGCATGTCCTCAGAATATGACTCCTTTCCTACCTGCAAGAATAGCGATGTTTCTGGTTTATAGACATCGATTTCATTTTTAGACATGCACACTTCAGTAGTTGGCAAAAAGGCGGCTTCGTTTTGTTTTCGTGGCTTCCACGTGCGATTCCGAAGTAAAAAGTCTCGATCCTGTCGCAAGATCACGATATCATTTTAAATTAAGCTACAACAAAGGCGCAAGTAGCCTTCCCGACCCATATAATTCGAAAGGATGGACAAATAATCCCAGTTCTTGGCCAGATTTAACAATTAGGGATTTGTACACGTATTTAATCGAAACGCCGGTAATTTACACGAAGGAAAGTCTAAAATCCTTCAAGTCACTTGAAGCGTATCAGTTTATCATTAGTGGCCACTTTAAACCATTGTGGTGTATTCATTTGGAGACAATATCCCTTACTGCTTCATTAAAAAGAAAGTAATTCCGTCCCAGAGAATTAACAATCAGCTGCACGATGCGTGGGTTTGCCTTCATAGAAAGGACGCCAGTGTCCACGCAGCATATTGCACATGTGTGGCCGGGTAAAAAAGATGTTGCTGTTTTTGATTACTTTCATTACTACGCATACTGTTCATTTAGAAATGACATCAACTCAGAAAAAAATCCGAGCTGGTGTCATTTCTAGATTTTATATTCTTGTAATACTCACTGTTCATTTAACAAAAGAATGTGAATAAAAATAAACGACTGCAAAGCGAGACAAACAAGGGGCATTCTACGAAAAAAAAGTATATTTCCTTTTTTCTCGATCGCAGGCTTGGAGAATTTTGCAGTCATGTCGCCACTGTCCTGTTTAAAATAGAAGTTACTGTGAAGCTAGGTCTTACCAAGACTTCCAGCACTAGTGAAGTATGCAAGTGGAACAAAACGTTCAGAGAAAAGGTTAGTTCGTTGCTTGTCATACAAAATGTCCTTGTAGGCACTAATAAGTGTGTTTGGTAATTAAGTTGAGATAATTTATTTGCATTTTGCTTATTTATCTTCTTTTCCAATGTTTCAATCAGATTAATCCCAGATCAGTTGCTGAGTTTACCGACCTTGTTAAGAGGAATAGGAAAGGAAATGTACCTTCAGTCTCTTATACCCCATCACCAACCTTCCCTGATCTGTCTGTATTAAAAAGCCTAAAGGAAGTATGTCCAAGAGCAGCTTTCTCCAGTTTAATTCCCAAACTTGACCCCGAGGAGACAGACAGTGCATCAGAAGATGAAGATGAGAGTAACATACCTCAGCCATTGACAGCTCTATACTCAGAAGGATATGCTTCACTTAGCAAATATCAGCTAAATGAAAAATGCAGCCAGCTTGCTAAAGAATTGCAAGTCACTCCAGAGCAATGCAAAGAGTTGGAGAAAGTTACCAGGAATCAGTCTGTCTGCCCCATATAGTCTGAGCACCGCAAAGGAAGAATCACAGCAAGCAAAGCACACAGTGAAGTAAAGAGGAAAAAGAGTACACCTCCTGAGAACTTGCTGGAGTCAATTATGGGTTACAAAGCCTATGACCTTTCTAAAATTAAGCCGATTCGAAGGGGTATTGACAATGAGGACACGGCCCGACTGAGGTATATAGTGGAAAAAAGCTAACTCATGAGAATTTTGAATGCAGTTGGTCTGGCTTTGTTATAGATCTTGACAGGCCATATTTTGGAGCGTCAGCTGATGGAATTGCAACTTGCAAATGCTGCCCAAGGGTTGCTGAAATAAAATGCCCTTTTAAACATAAAGATGTACTACCAATGGAAGCAACTAAAAGTGTTCCTGATTTTTGTCTAGATGACAAAGGTCATTTGAAAGAGACACATGCATACTATACCAAAATACAACTACAGGTACATGTGAAAAGGATGGAAGTGGGAGACTTTTGTGTCTTCATTAACGAAGATTTACACATTGTGGAGGGAATCCCTTTAGACAAACATTTCATAGAATACTCCCTTACCAAACTGGACAGTTTCTTTGAAAATGTAATACTTCCAGAGATCCTTCAGTGCAAGGAAGTTGGAAATTTCAGAGATGGGAGATGAAAACAATGAGCAAGGTGAGGAGCGGTTGTACTGTATCTGCAGCCAGTCAGAATATGGAAAAATGATCGCTTGCGACGATCCAACATGTGATATTATGTGGTTTCACTATGCCTGCGACAACATCCGTAGGAAACCAAAAGGAAAGTAGCATTGTCCACATTGTAAAAATGAGGATTAGAAAGTTGATCACTCTTCTTACACTCCTTCATGTACCCTCCTAGCCTTACTAGTACTTTCTGATCAATTAATATTTTTACGATAACTGCAGAAATTTTCGCGCGCTCATTGGCTAATCGTTATTGTCAATAAGCGGACAG
>DDLT01000295.1 GCA_002340265.1 Lentisphaeria bacterium UBA2565
TTCAACATATCAACTACAGAAATGCCGTCACGCTGCGCAGACTCTCGATTTTGGAATCAGCTGTTAATGCTTTAACTATTTTCCTTTGTACTTTGGGTTTCGTTTTGTTGGGACTGGGGCGTTGTTGGCTTTTCGCCAATCTTTTAGCATTTTGTGAAGCTTTGCGGTGATTTCCGGATTGGCTTTGGCAAGGTTTTTCTGCTCGGCTGTATCGTCTTTCAGGTTGTAAAGTTCTAGCCCGCCGTCTTCAAAATATTCGTGTAGTTTCCAATTGCCGTAGCGCATTGCTGAACCTGGGCGGGTTCTGAACTTTTTGTCACGGGTCTCGTTGTTGCCTCCGGCGTAGGCCTGAAGATAGATTGGAAAATGCCAGTAGAGGGCACGTTTGGCAATGTTTCCTTCGCCTGTGAGAAGCGGGGTGATGTCAACGCCGTCAAGGAGTTTGTCTTTGCTGTCGATGTTTGCGATTTTCAGCATGGTTGGGAAAAGGTCAAGTTGTGAAACCGGCACGTTTGAGCGCTGTCCGGCTTTGATTTTTTTTGGCCATTTTACGATGAATGGTTCGCGAATGCCGCCTTCATAGTAGGCGCCTTTCCCGGCGCGAAGCGGCCACTGCTTTGAGGTTTTCCAGACGCCGCCATTGTCGGATGTGAAAATGATTACGGTGTTTTCATCCAAACCGTTCTTTTTTAACGAATCGACTAAACGACCGACATTTTCGTCGACGCTTTCAATCAGTGCCGCGTATTCTGCCGATTTGTGCCCTTTCGATTTTGGAAGGCTGTTATATTTCTTTACTTTCTCTTCTTTTCCTTCGATTGGTGAGTGCACCGCATAGTACGGGAAATAGAGAAAGAATGGTTTGTCTTTGTTTTCACCAATAAACTTGATGGCTTCATCCGTTAGATGATCGGTCAGAAAGCGACCTTTCTCTTTTGCCACACAGTTTGGGTATTTGTAAGGACTACTGTAGCCACCAACGTATGGACCGCCTTTGTGATAGCCGCCGACATTTAGGTCGAAGCCGTGTTTGGTCGGATCGTGACTGACGTGCCATTTCCCCATCGATGCGGTTGCATATCCGGCTTCTTTAAAATAGGTGCCGAAGGTGAGGTTGGACTCTTTGATGAAAAGGGTGTTTTTGGTCGGTACTAGCTTGCGGTCTTTGGCGTTGCCGCGGTCGGAGTTGTTTACCGTGTAGACGCCATGACGTGGGGTGTTTTGTCCTGTCAGAAGGCAGGCGCGGCTTGGAGCACAGTTGGCAGCTCCGGCATAACCGTTGGTGAAAAGGATGCCGTCAGCGGCAAGTTTGTCGATATTTGGTGTCTGATAATATTCGCTTCCCTGACAGCTGAGATCAGTCCAACCTAAATCATCGATATTAATTAGTACAAAGTTGGGGCGTGACTCGGCGACTGCTCCGATAAGTCCGGTTGCCACAATTGCCGCAGTTGAAATTTTCCATCGTTTCATAATTTTCTCCTTTATTGATCGTACGTCTATATAAACACTCAATTTGACACTTTTGTGACAGCTGACTCCATAAAAATGCAAGTTTGTGATATAATTCCCAGTTTATCATATAAAATCAGCCACAAAAGCTTGAAATGTAAGGGAGCTTACCGCAAACTAAACACGCTAATTAAAATATCGGCTGATACAAGTAGCCGACATTTCATTCTAGAAAAAGATACAACTACAAGAAAAGAGGTACACCATGGCTTGTTATGGCGACACAAAATGCGTAAGTCTTCACCCTTACTTCCAAATTAAACCAGGTAAAATGGACGCAGTAAAAGCGTTCTTCGAAATGTTCGTTCCACTTTGTGAGAAAGAAACTGACTGTCTATACCTAGGCTTCACTGTTTCAGAGGACGGCGTACTTTTCTGCCGTGAAGCATACAACGGCGCGGCTGGTGTATTTGCTCACCTTGAGAACGCCGGCGAAGCGATCGGACAGCTACTTGAAAGTGCTGACCTAATCAAGCTTGAAGTTCACGGTCCTGCTGATGAGCTTGATAAGCTTAAAGAGGCACTTGCTGGCATGAATCCAACTTACTTCACATTGGAAGCTGGCTGCTAAGCAAAACGCTTATAAATTTAAAAAGCCGAGGTGGATCGTTCCGCCTCGGCTTTTTTGTTATCCAATTAGGTATTTGGACTTGGGTAGATATGAGAGTGCTTTTGCCACGGCATAGGAGGCAAAGACAATGATCAGTGAAACGATGACTTGTTCTACTTCACGTAGATCGGTAATTTTACCGAAGAGCAGGGGGCAAAGCCAAAGCGAAATGATGTAGTGAGCAAGGAATAGTCCGTAACTTTTTTGCGATAGCTCGGCAAAGAAAGCCGCGACTTTTCCTGGGAAGTTTAACTTCTGGAAAATCATAAACGTACCAGCTGTCATCAGTGCCACATTTATTGTCATATAACCAATGCTGTTTTCGATAATCTTCCAGCCTTCATCATTTACCTTATCCACTATGTGTGAGTTCAGTCTGCTAATATCGAAGAGCATGCCTTGGTAGGTAAGCACAAAACCAATCACAAAAAGTGCGATACCAATAAGTGCCGACTTTACAGCACTTAGTTTATTGTAACGATGCAGGTAAATTCCTAAAACGATGAACCCTAAGTAACCGCCGAAGTTGTAGAACATTCCAAACTCATTCCAGTCGCATACCCCCCAAACTTGTGGGAACCAAAGCTTGATGTATGGAAGAAAAAGTGTGATGCCCCAAGCAAGTAAGAACCAGGTCATGCCACGTTGCGTGGTTTGCTTGATCCATGGTGACACAATCGGCATGAATAGGTAAAGTCCGATGATTGTGTAAATAAACCAGAAGTGAACATTACTTTTAGTAAAGTTCATTGGAATCATCATGAGGTTGTAAGCATAAAGGTTCATTTCGCCAGTAAATGCATTTCCAGGACCTCCGAAGACAGGCGTACCCGGCAATGGAAAGAAGACGTATAAAATCGACCACACCAAAAACGGAATAAGAATCCGTGAGAAACGGCGTTTGAAGAACTCTTTTGTATCGTACTTGAGCGGCAACAGCAGCGTTCCGGAAAGTAGAATAAAGAGTGGTACGCACGGACGGGTAAATACCAGAATTTTCATCCATCCTGTGTGAAATGTCCCATCAGCAGCCACAACATACTTATCGCCTGCATGGCAGAGCACTACCAAAAAACAGGCTAGGACGCGCAGTACGTCCAGATAATTGATTCTTTCTTTTTGTTTAATTTCAGTCATTTAATTTCTCCTTTTTTATTAAATGCTTTTTATAACTTTTGCTGGCACTCCGACTGCCAACGAGTTTGAAGGTATTGATTTTGTGACTACACTTCCTGCTCCAATTACACAATTTTCGCCAATTTCTACGCCCGGTAAAATTGTTGCACCTGCTCCAATCCAGACATTGCCCCCAATTGTCACCGGTTCTGCATAAGTGATGAAAAATGGAACACCTGATTCTGGTGTCCAATCTTTTGGCAATCGGTCTTCTGATGCAACAGGATGAGTTGCGGTACAGATTTGCACATTGGATGCAATCATCACCTTGTTGCCAATAGTGATTTTATTGCAGTCGACAAATGTGCAGTTTATACCCACAATTACGTTATCGCCAATGGAAATGTGTTTGCCATAATCGCAATAAAAAGGCACATCAATTAATACATTTTCTCCCACTTTACCGAGTAGTTCTTTTAGAATTCCCTGTTTGAGTTCAGCTTCTTCAAAAGTTGTCGAATTGTATCTTTGAGTCAGTTTTCGAGAGTTTTTGATGAAGCTCAGGGATTCTTCATTGGCACAATTAAACAACTCTCCATTTAAACATTTTTGCATTTCTGTTTTCATTGTACTTTCCTTTTTCTGATAACGACAAATGTAATTAAAAACTGTAAAAATACAGCCACTGAGTTTGATGCAATCAACTCCATTGCGTTTACTCTAATGCCATAAAGCTTACAAAAAAGTGATGCTTGAGAATGGTTAAGAGGGTTTGGTTTAAAAAGGTGGAACAAGAGAAAATAAAAACAAGTAATCTAGTTTAAAATGTACATTTTTAGTTTAAAATTATCCAAAATTGTTTAGCTTTGAAAGGAGGCATTAAATGAGTATGAAAAACAAAATTCTGGATGAAACCAAAAATTTGCCGGATGCAGGGCTGGTGAATCATTTTTTTGACTTTCAGTACCTTTCGCTGAAAAAATACCCGGACAAAATCATTCTTTTTGGTCAGAGTGAAGCACTTTCTGAGATGAATCGATATTCAGAAGTGCATAATCGGTTCTGCATGATTGTGGCGGTTACTGGCGGTCTGCGAGTTATTGTTGAAGGTGCGCCCATTTACATAAGAGAAAATGAAGGACTTCTGCTTTTTCCATACCAAAATCATTCATTTCCACATGAAGATAAGGACTCTGTACTATTCTTTATTACTTTTGAGCAGGCTGACTATAGCCAGATTGAAGCGATAAGAAATCAGCGCTTTGCGGTGAAAGGTGAGATGTTTGAAAATTGGTCGGAAATCTTTGACTGCTGGAATAGCTTAGCGAAAAATCCGCAAAAGGTGTGGCAACTGTCGACAAATATACGACAATTTCTGCTAGGCGCCTGTTCAAATCTGCTTGAGAATGATAGTCCGGAGGTTTTTATGAAGCTTCGCGAAATGTTTAAAGATCGTCAATTTATGACATGGAAAATAAAAGAGGTTGCACGTCACTTTCAATGTTCACCAAGTTATCTCAATCGTATCTGTAAAGAGAATATTGGTATTACTCTCGGTGAATATTTGAGAAATCTACGCTTTGATTTCTCTGTGAACTTAATCTGCTCTACAAATCTCGACATAAAAGAAATTGCCGATCAAAGCGGCTTTTTATCATTTCCATCGTTTTGCCGACAGTTCAAAAAACGCTTTGGTGAGAGTCCCACAGAAACGCGTAAACGGTTTCACAGAAAAGAGTTTCGACTTCGATATGATGGTTTCTCTGAAAATACATAGTGAACTGTTAAGGAAATCTAGTTAGAACTCTTTGGCGATGAAGAACATCACGTAGTTGGAGCCACCGTGAACATTATTGAAGGTTCCAAATCCGCCGGAACGATGAGATATACCGGCTCCGATGTAATATGAATCGAGAGAGTCAATTGTACTAAGGTGACCTAGGTTCAACTCAAAACCTCCCTCAACGTAGAAAAGCACCCTAGACTCATCTTCATCATTTAAATCCTCTATATAAAGAATCCCGTCGGTGTAAGACAGTCCTCCAGTCGCAAAGACTTTGGTTTCCACATATCTTGACCATGGGAAACGAGTCCAATAGGTTTTTATCCCGAAGTTAAACTGATTTACAAAGTTGCCGTAGGGGCCTTCGTCGTGACGGAAATAACAGGCCTGAAGTGAGAAATCGAAACTATCATCATACAGATCTTTATAGAGATAACGTTCATAAGCAATACCGAATTGAGTCACATCATCAAAAACTTCTAAATCCCACTTCAAGAATATCTCAGTCATTGTATTGAAAGTCCCCGGTCCGTGAGAAATACGGATTTTATTCATTCGCTTTTCTTCAACAGGATTTTGTAGCGACTCAGCCTGAATTGATGCAAAGCCTAAAAAGAAACACGCTAGAATTGTTCTCAAATATCTCATAATCTCCTCTCAATAGCCTTTTGCGGTCTTCGTTAATATACACTTTTGAGGATAAATAATCTACATTATAAAACGTTCTGACCATTTATACGTTTTATTAAAGTCGGATTAAAAATTCCAAATCTCATTGAATTAACTCAAACGTAAAATTATTAAGCTAAGGATTATGACAAACAGGAACAAATTGGAGATTTTATGAAAATTGCAATATTAGACGAAGCGACATTAGGGACAGGGCTTGACCTTTCTATTTTTGATAAGTTTGGAGACGTCGTGCGCTATCCGACCACTTCTGTGGAAGAGTTGATGCCACAACTTGATGGAATCGACATCGTAATTACCAACAAAGTCGAGTTCGGTGAAAAAGAGTTCGAGTCGGCCCCTCAGCTTAAATTGATCTGTCTCACTGCGACAGGTATGGACAATATCGACCTTGAAGCTGCGGCAAATTACGGAGTCGTCGTTAAAAATGTAAAAGGCTACTCTACAAACTCAGTGGCGCAGCACACTTTCTCCATGCTCTTTCACCTAATGGAAAGCAATCATTATTATGATAACTACACACGTGACGGCGGTTGGGCCAACAGTCACACTTTTACCAACATTGACAAAACATTCTGGGAAGTGAAAGGCAAAAAGTGGGGAATTATCGGACTCGGTGACATCGGACGTGAAGTCGCAAAAATTGCTCAGGTTTTTGGTGCCAACGTGTCATACTTTTCTCCATCAGGCAACAAATACGACGATGAACTAAAATATTATGATGATCTTAACGCATTTCTTAAAGACAATAAAATCGTGACGATTCATACGCCACTGAACAACTTCTCCAAAGATTTGATCAAAAAGGCGCAACTGGAGCTACTGCAACCGGGTGCAATCATTCTGAATTTGGCGCGCGGTGGAATCATCAACGAAAAAGATGTGGCATGGGCAGTGGACAATCTGGACATTTATCACGGTGTCGACGCTTTAGAAACTGAACCAATGACACCGAATCACCCGTTTTTATCGGTAAAACGGAAAGATCGCCTCTTTGTGACGCCACACATCGCATGGGCAAGTATCGAAGCCCGCACCGAGTTGATAGAACGAGTTGCAGAAAATATTGAAACCTTTTTGAATCAGTGAGAGGAAAGAAGCAAGAAGGACGCTAGCATCAGACATTCTGCTTTAATCTTTAACACATTCGAATCAAATAACAAAAAAGCCGAAGTGAATTGCTCCACTACGGCTTTTTTTATCGGAAAGAGAATGAGACTATGAGTTCATTCGCTTTTTCATCTTTTTACGCTCGTTTTCGGTCAAACCGCGTTTACGTAGACGGATGTTTTCTGGTGTTACCTCTAGCAACTCATCGTCGTCGATGTACTCAAGCGCTTCTTCAAGACTCATCTTAGTCGCAGGAGCGATTTTCAGCGCACGGTCAGTTCCTGATGAACGAACATTGGTTAGCTGTTTTCCTTTCTGAACGTTTACGGTCAGATCAGAATCAGTACAGTGTTCACCAAGAATCATTCCTTCATAAGTCTGTGATCCCGGATCAACAAAGAAGATTCCGCGCTGCTGTAGTGCATCAAGAGCGTAACCTTCGACATTACCAGTTCCCATACTGATTAGTACACCATTTGAACGGTGTGGAACTGCGCCTTTGATTGCGCCGTATTCAAGGAACTGGTGAGCCACAATACCTTCACCAGCTGTCGCTGTCATCAGTTTACTACGAAGTCCGATCAGTCCGCGAGTTGGAATAACGAAACTGATATTTTGGCGGTTTCCGTAAGGTTCCATTGAACGCATTTCACCACGGCGAACACCAACAAGTTCGATCACTTTACCGGCAGATTCGTCCGGTACGTCAACCGTCAACTCTTCCATCGGCTCAAGTTTCTGACCTGTCTCTTCGCATGTGTGATAGATCACGTGCGGTTTTGAAACAGAAAGCTCATAGCCTTCACGACGCATGCTTTCGATTAGAACAGAGATGTGAAGAACACCACGTCCGGCTACTTCAAACGAGTCACCGTCAACTTCTGTTACGTTCAGTGCCACGTCACGTTCGGTTTCACGGAAAAGACGCTCACGAATGTGACGACTTGATACAAATTTACCCTCTTTCCCGTAGAATGGAGAATCATTTACACGGAAGATCATAGAGATAGTCGGCTCATCCAGTTTGATTTCTGGAAGTGACTCAGGATGTTCACGGTCACAAATCGTATCTGAAATATCGATTCCGTCGATACCAACAACCGCACAAAGGTCACCACAGCCTACTTCCTGAACCTCTTTACGACCAAGTCCTTCGAAAGTGAAAAGCTGTTTGATTTTTACCTGTTTCTTAGTGCCGTCACGTTTGATAACGTCAACTGGAGTTCCGATTTTCAGGTCGCCACGATAAACACGTCCAACACCGATACGACCAACGAATTCGTTATAGTCGATACTTGCCACCTGCATCTGAACCGCACCTTCAAGTACTTTTGGTGCAGGACAGTGTTCTACAATCGCATCAAGAAGCGGTAGAACGTTTTCGCGTGGATCTTCAAGAGTTTTCGCAGCCCAACCGTTTTTAGAACTTGAGTAAATTGTTGGGAATTCTAGCTGATCTTCTGTTGCATCAAGTTCGATGAAAAGATCAATGATTTTATCAAGAACGTAGTCAGGACGCGCATCCGGCTTGTCGATTTTGTTGATACATACAACAGGTTGAAGTCCTAGAGAAAGTGCTTTATCAAGAACGAAACGAGTTTGAGGCATTGGACCTTCTGCAGCATCAACAAGAAGAATCACACCATCAGCAAGATTTAGAACACGCTCAACCTGTCCACCGAAGTCACTGTGACCAGGAGTATCGATAACGTTGATTTTGATATCGTTATAGCTTACGCTGATATTTTTAGCAAGGATAGTGATTCCGCGTTCGCGTTCCTGATCATTACTGTCAAGGATACAGGCCTGTTCAGCATCACTTGTACTCAGAATCTGAGTCTGTTTTAGAATTTCGTCTACCATTGTGGTTTTACCGTGGTCAACGTGACC
>DDLT01000296.1 GCA_002340265.1 Lentisphaeria bacterium UBA2565
CATTTGATGTCGCCGACACATTCACCGCAGACGGTGACTATTACATATCACAGGGCAGTACAGTTTATCACCTTGAAACGAATGAATTACCTTTCAAGTTCACAGAAATTAACAAGTCTGATAAAGTCCGTATGAATGCAATCGGTTTTAACTATCGTGACGGCTACATTTACGGAATGAAAACTTCGACTAATCAACTTCTAAAAATTTCTGCAAATGGGTCTGTCACAAATTTGGGTGCGATAGAGGGCGTTCCTGTGAAGAATTACTACATCGGCGGTTTCGATCTAAATGGGAACTTTTATATTGTTCAATCAAATAAAATGTATGTTGTAGATGTTGACAGTGCTAATAACAACGCAAATCCAACATCTACAAAAATCGACTTAAGCACTCGCTTCAGCGCTCCTGACTTGGCCTATAGCGTTCATGACAATAACTTGTACGGATGCAACAAATCTAAGTTATACAAAATTAATATGGAAGCCGGGCCTAATCAATATAAGGTTACATCAAAGAATGTTGTAAACCTACCAAGTAACACCTACGGCGCGGCTTTTTTCGATGGCGGCGGACGTTTATACATTTCTGCAAATCAAACCGGAGATATTTTCCGTATCGATGACCTAGAAAATCCGGTCGCCACATTTGCCAGCACCGGTCAGCCGACATCATCAAATGACGGAACTTCGACAAGCGGCTCTCCTGTAATTATGCACACAATTTCTGAGCCTGCTTCAGCCACTGTCACTTTTGGTGACACCGTAACCTTCACCTATATCATTGACAACGGCTTAACCAGCGGGATTGCGTATGGTAACCCATTAAACACCGGGTTGGAAGACAGTCTAAATGAATCAAACCTGACGTTCAAAACTGGATCTCTAGTAGTCAAAAACCAAAACAATGAGACTCTGACACCTGGAACTGACTATGTCGTAAACAGCTATGCTGACAGCCAAACTCTCGACATTGATAACCTACAAATAGATCCGCTTGGAGAATTGACAGTCACTATAGAAGTTAACATAGCTCCCGGAATGGCGGCGGGTCTTTACTACAACCAGGCTGTGATAACAGGCATAGACACCTACCACGGCGGAGACGTATTTGAACAGATTTTATCTGACAATCCGGGAGGAAAGAAGCCTGATCCTTCACCTTATGTGATCCCAGGACAATCATTCAACAACTCCATATCGGGAACAGTTTTTAACGATTTAAATCAAAATGGGTCTCAGGACAACGGGGAACAGGGAATTGCTAATGTAGAGCTAACTCTTAGTAACAACCAAAAGGAAATGACTGATGAAAATGGTGACTATACTTTTTCTGGTTTAGGAGATGGAACATATTCTATAACCGAAACGGACAAAGATAACTTTCAAAGTATTACAGCCAACACGGTATCAGGTATTGTCTTATCTTCAGGAGCAAACACAACTATCAACTTTGCTGATTATGGAAAGTCAAACCTTAAAGGAACAGTATTCTCTGATCTAGACAACGATCAAATCTTGGACAACAACGAAAGCGGACTTGCAGGAGTTTCCGTAAAACTTAGAACTCTTACCGGAGAACTTATCACGACAAAAAACACAAACAGCAATGGGGTTTATGAATTTAAGAATATCGAGATGGATGCCTACTGGGTTGAAGAAATTGATCCCAATGGATATGCCAGTGTATCAAATAATCTGCATGTGGTAAATGTAACCCATGCGGGCGATTTCATTCACAATTTTGCTGATACGATAAAACGCAGAGTTTCAGGACATGTTTTTGAAGACATCAATGGAAATGGTATAATGGATCAAAATGAATCCGGTATTAATGGAGTTGTAGTTAATCTTGATGGAAATACAGGAACTACTGGTCAAACAGCGGTCACAGACTCAATTGGGTTTTACAGCTTTATCACAACGTCAGGAGCTCATACCGTATCAGAAATTGAACCAAGTGGATATGTGAGTACTAGCAATAATATGGTTCGAGTGGTCATTGCAGAGAACGGATTGGCCGAAGTCGACTTTGCCAATCAGAAAATCGGGCATATTACAGGATATATCTATGATGATGTCAATGATAACGGAAAGATGGATTATAACGAAACCGGACATGCTGGCATCACTGTAAACATTCCAGGTGGAAGTAGTGTGGTCACGGGCTCCGACGGTTCTTATGATGTCACACGTCCTGCTGGAGATTATACAATCAGCCTGACTAACTTACCTGCCGAGTCTCTGATTGTCGGTGATGATACAAAAAATGTCACACTCACATCAAATGATTCAGCCCATGCCAACTTTGGATTAGTTTCCAAGGGTGCAATCGCTGGTAACGTTTTTCATGACATTAATCATAATGGCATTTTTGACTTACACGAAGAAGGGATAGAAGGAGTATACGTGTCACTTTCCGACAGTGAATACACAGTAACAGCAAGTGATGGTTCTTATTCATTTAACAACCTGTCAAACGGAGATTATACCGTAATAGCTGTAACTTTTGGGGACTTTTTCAGCACTACGCCAGACATAGTAGAAGTCACTGTTTCAGACAACTACTCTGCAAACATTGACTTTGGAGAAGTAGCTACAGGCATTGTCAGCGGAACCACCTTTAATGATCTTAACGGAAATGGTACACAAGACATTGGAGAAATCGGCATTGCCGGAGTGCAGATAGACCTTAACACAACTCCAAACCAAACTGTGTATACCGATGCAGATGGTAGATACATCTTCATTGGAATTCCTAATGGTAATTATCTCGTTACAGAAACCAACCCGCCAGGTGTAATTGACATTACCCCGAACACGATCAATGAAACGGTTCAAAGCGGAGAATCTCCAACCGCCGATTATGCTGATCAGATTCAGCAATCAGTCCCATCGGCAACCGATGATAGTTACTCTCTTCAAAAAGGAAAGACTATAAATATAACAGCCGACAGCGGAGTTCTTTCTAACGACAATGACCCAAATGGAGATAAGCTATATGCCGAATTGATCAGTGATGTCAGCAATGGAAGTCTGACTTTGAACTCGGATGGATCATTTACATATACGCATGACGGCGGAGCGTCAACAAATGACAATTTCAGTTACCGTGTAAAAGACGACTACGGTAATGGTAATACAGCAACAGTAACATTGACTATAACACCACTTACCCCGGCAATTGGAATGTTTGTTTCACAAAAAGGCAGACTGGTTAAATGGTCGGTGGAGGAAGAGCTAAGCGTCGCAGAGTATCTCATCATCGACTCTAAAACAGGAAAAACTATAGAAGCGATAAAGGCAAATGGAAGTGCGACCTATTCCATTGAACTCGAAGATGAACAGACCGTTGTAATCAAAGTGGTGGATATAAGTGGATTTTCGCAGACATTTACACCAGAAAATGGGAACCTGAAAACAACCACCTACAACTTACAGAAAGGGTGGAATCTACTAACGATTACAGTTAATGATATAATTAATATCAATGACCTGAATCAAGTCACAACAGGAACGATGTGGAGTTGGAATGGAAACAGTTATACAACCAGCCAAGAACTAAAGCCGACCGAATCATTCTGGGTCTATGCAAAAGAGACAGCCACAATAAGTTTAACAGGCACAATATGTAATGCAAAAATCCAGTTAAAGCCCGGTTGGAATATGAAAGGACCTGTTGAAAATGATTACATACCGGAAAAGGCTTACGAAGTCTACACATGGCAGCAACGTTACAATAAAATTATAAGTGACGAAAAAGTGCTGATAGAAGGTATCGGTTACTGGATTTTCTCAATCTAATCCCCCCCGATGGTTCTACGGAAGCAATTCCGTAGAACCGCTTTTAAACAACCAAGGAGAGCAAAATGAAAAAATCAGAAATAGTTCAGCACCTTAAGGAAGATATATTCGTATACTCAATGATAATGATTTATGTCGGTGTTCTTATAGCAACACCATTTATACTCTCACATAACTAAAGGAAAAAAATGATTCATGCAATAAAAGCGCTAAGAAAAGAAGTACGCCGATACAACATAAAAGCTCATTACAGTTCAGAAATTGTAAAAACGCAATATGGAGCTTATAAAGTAGATGTACACAGAGACCTAAACGGAAAGTATGAGGTAACAGCTATCGGCATTACAGATTATGTATTGCAGCTGACACCCGACTTCCAGCAGGAGCTATTTTTACCAAATGAAAACATAAGTTCTGTTATGAATAAAATTGTCAAAAAACTAGCTTCATACAGCGATTTGCACTGCAGGAGACAGAAAGAATTGGTAAGAAAATTTAAAAGGATGCCACATACTACTAAAAACAATACTGTTTTAAAACATCTGTTTCCTGACAGCTATCAAACAGGTTAAAGAAAATCGAGCAACTCAATTAATGCTGTAAGAACCGTTGTCGCTTTTGTGTTTTCCACATCGATTTCATGGCCGGTCTGCATTAGAAAGTTTTTACTGACTCCTGCATTAATGCCGGCTTCGATATCACTTTCCTTATCACCGGCCAAAAATGATTTTGATAAATCGATGTCAAAATCTTTTGCGGCCTGAAGGATCATTCCCGGTTCAGGCTTACGACAATCACAGTCTCCATCGAAATCAGGATGATGAGGACAGCAGTAGACATCTGCAATCTTAATCCCCTGCTCTTCAAACTCCTGCAGCATGCGCTCCGTCAATACATCAAAGTCATTCTTAGTATAATAGCCGCGTGAGATGCCGGACTGGTTTGTGATTATCACAATAAGGTATCCGGCTTCATTAATTTTACGACAAGTTTCTAGAACAGTCGGAAGAAACTCAAAGTCCTGCCATTTATGCAAATACTCTTTTTCAACATTTATAACTCCGTCGCGATCCAGAAAAACAGCTTTTGTCTGCATTGTTAACCTTTATTTAAAATTATTAAATCTCTGCGTTGTATTTATTAGGAAAGTCCTTAACTTAGGTCGGTAAAAAAACTTTACTATATCTCGGTTCAATATTACACACTTTTTTGAGCTGAATATAGATGATTTGCTACAATTCCCTGTGGCATTTTTTTTGTCACCTCAATAAGAGTTCAGGGAAGAAAAATAAATTTATTCGACAGGAGTTTAAAATGGCTAACACCGTGCTCGTAGGTCTCCAATGGGGAGATGAAGGCAAAGGTAAAATCATCGACGTATTAACTCGCGATACTAAAGTTATCGTACGTTTCCAAGGTGGTAACAACGCTGGTCACACCGTTGAAATCGGCGACCAGAAATATGTTGTTCACCTGATTCCTTCGGGCATCCTTCGTGAAGGCACATTTAACATTATTGGTAATGGACTTGTAGTTGACCTTGCTCACCTTTACAAAGAGATTAAATACCTAGCCGACAAAGGCATCGATGTAAAAAGCCGTTTAATGATTTCAAACCGCGCACACGTAATTTCTGCTTGCCACCGTCAAATGGATGGTATGAGCGAAAACAGCCTCGGTGATAAAAAGATT
>DDLT01000120.1 GCA_002340265.1 Lentisphaeria bacterium UBA2565
CATTTATACCAAAACATACCAAACGTTATGTTGATGCGGCTTCGGTTCTGAAAAGCGGAATCAAGTCGTATGTCGATGATATCTCAAACAAAACCTTCTTCGAAAACGACGGTAAATAGAGCATGCAGGTAATAAAAACTATTGCTGAAATGCAGCAGTTTTCTCTAAACTGCCGTAGAAATGGTCAGACTGTCGGCTTTGTACCGACAATGGGGTTTCTTCATGAAGGTCACCTTTCTCTTGTCGATCAGGCAAAAAACGAATCCGACATTGTGGTTGTCAGCATCTTCGTTAATCCGACTCAGTTCGGTCCAAATGAAGATCTTGATGCATACCCTCGCGATTTTGAACGTGACGAATCGCTTTGTGAAAACCGTGGCGTCGCTGCGGTGTTTTATCCGCCGGTTGATCAGATGTATGATGACAACTTTTCTACCTGGGTTGAAGAGACCGCTTTAACCAATACGCTTTGCGGTGAATCCCGTCCCGGACATTTTAGAGGAGTCACGACAGTTGTGACCAAACTTTTTAATGCCGTACTTCCAGATGTGGCTGTTTTCGGCCAAAAAGACGCGCAGCAGGCAATGGTTTTAAGAAGAATGGTCAGAGACCTTAATTTTCCTATAAAAATGATTGTAGCGCCGATTGTGCGTGAATCTGACGGTTTGGCGATGTCCTCTCGAAACAAATACCTTTCGAATGATGAACGTCAGCGTGCGCTTTCTATAAACCGTTCTTTGATTTCAGCTGGCGAGTTGTTCAAGAATGGAGAAACTTCAGCATCTGTTTTAATCGATTCAATCGGTTCGGAAATCGCGAAGAATGGCGGAAAAGTCGATTACGTGAAAGCTGTTTCGCAAGACACGCTTCAGGAAGTTGAAAGTCTGGAGAAACCGTCATTTATCGCAGTCGCCGCATTCTTTGGCAAAACTCGTCTAATTGATAATATTTTTCTTGGATGAAGCCGTTATTGACAGATTTGATCGGTGGACTTTTCCCTGTCGCCGTTTCTGATGAACTTTTAGCAAAGTGTCAGAAAAGCGAAGCGCTGGCGAAGCAGTTTATTCCGTCGACCGAAGAGCTAAATGCTCAGGACTATGAACTTGTTGATCCAATTGGTGATTACACACATAGTCCTCTTCCGGGTCTGATTCATCGTTATCCAGATCGAGTGCTTCTGCTTCCACGCGGGAACTGTCCCTCATACTGTCGCTTCTGCTTTAGGAAGTCATCTGTCGGCAAGTCTTCAAATCTTTCAAAGTCGCAGATTGCTGATGCGATTGACTATATCAAAAGTAATTCTCAAATTCGTGAACTGATTCTAAGCGGTGGCGAGCCTCTGACGCTCTCAATTCCCGAATTGCGGAATTTGATCAAAGAAGTGATGGCGATCGAACATATTGATTGGGTGCGAATTCATACACGATTGCCGATTACATCGCCCGAACTGGCAAGAAACTTTGACTTCTCGGTTTTCGAAAATCTCCCGAAGCCGCTCTACGTCGCACTTCACTGTAATCATGCCGATGAAATTGATGATGATTTTGTGACTTTTACGAATCAACTGCGACGCTGTGGCGTCACGCTTCTCAGTCAGACGGTTTTATT
This sequence comes from Lentisphaeria bacterium UBA2565, assembly GCA_002340265.1. Lineage (GTDB taxonomy): Bacteria > Verrucomicrobiota > Lentisphaeria > UBA2565 > UBA2565 > UBA2565. The sequence continues at coordinate 1,609 of DDLT01000120.1, forward strand.
GAAAAGCATTAACGATTCAACGGAACTACTGGAAACACTTTTCCGAAAACTCGTTCGTCACGGCGTTCGCCCGTACTACCTTCATCATTTAGATCGTGCGCTAGGAACATCGCATTTTCGAGTCAGTCTAGAGAAAGGTCGAGAAATATTCTCCTCATTGCGCGGCAGGCTAAGCGGAATCGCTTTACCAACCTACATTTTGGACTTACCTGGCGGTGAGGGGAAAATTCCCGCCGAGTCCGAATGGCTCACCGAATCCAACGGCAACTACACCGCCCAATCCCCATTCTCAGATACAAAAAGAGTGACTTATATCAATTAGAATATACTAAATTAGTTAAAGCTGAATAAGTCAGTGTTAAGGGGAGATTAGTCAAGCATTAGAGTAAGCCTTGTCATAATAACATCGGAGTGACCTGTTCCATTTTCATCATCAAGGACAACATGTCGGTAGTTCATACCAAAGCTCGTGGATCGTGTAAGCCACCAGTTAAATCCTAAAGAGTAAACATCCATTTCACCACCAAGTACGCCACCTTCATTTAAATCAATCGTTGAGTAACGCCCTGCAAGTTCAAGAGCTCCCCATCCTCCAGTATTGACAGAATCTGCGACAGGGAGTGGGCTAAATAGTCCGCTCCTTCGATTGTAGGGACGCATCTCTCCTGTCAAGGCGTAACTTAACGTGACATGCCATCCTGAAAATGTCGGATCACCGGCAGATTCCGAATCAACTTGATTGATTATGTATTCGCCGTTCAATAGCATTGGTCCCCAGCGCCATGCGAGTTCAATATCATACAACATAGAGTAGTCAGCCTCGATAGCGCCACTGTTTACAAAATCAGGTGCCTGATTAACTTCCGGTTCGCTTTTATAAGTTCCATCCATTTTTGCATTTGAATATCGAAGACCCAGTCCAAGGTGAATCAATGAACTTTCATCTTTGTTGTGGAGAGGCGTCCAAGTTCCACGCCCAATAAACTGTGTGGCTCCGTCTCCTATCGTGACATCCTGCTCGTTCCAACTGTTAAAAACTCCGACAGCCCAGGTTGTTTCCCGCTTTAGAGCAGTTCCACTTAAGACAAGCCCAGTGTTGCGGATTGGCAACATCGCATCGGCAACAGCAGAGCGCTCCTGCATAGGTAGGTGCAACATGGAAGTGAGGCGTTCCATTGATATTGGTTCCTTCTGCTTACCGATTGCCAAATTGGTATCCTTCCAGAGCGGTATATCAAGTCTGGCATCATAAACTGAGACCTTGTCCGTTGTGTCCTGATCAAAGCCTTTGTCAAATGCATTTGTTGCTCCCGCAATCATGAAAATCCAAGGTTCTGGGAAATTGATTGTTCCGGCTAAACCAAACCTCAACGCTCGAATTTCTCCTCCATTAAAAGACTCAAGGTCCCCAGATTGGGTTTTACTGGTGTTGTCTTGTTCAAACCATTTGGCACGATCCAAGGCTAAAGCTCCAATGAAAGCTCCATTTATGTATTTTGTTTTAAAGCGATTCCACTTGCGTGTATTTTCATATGAGCTGGGTAGCGAAACTGGAGGGACATTGTAAGCGAACCAAGTGGTTTTTTCTTTCTCTTTTTGGGGTTTAGGGCTAGGTTTCGGAGCTGGTTTCAATTTATCCAGAATGACTTGCCCTTTTTTTATAGCAAAAATTGTATGTTTTTTGGTATCAAGAAGTACATTTATGTTTTCCCTAGGGTCTGCATTAAGAATCATAAAAGATGCTGGACTGCCTACACTGAGTTTTCCCAAAACAACTCCTGCTTTAGCATCAATCACTTGCGCTTCTTTTATTTCAGGGGGTTCTCCTACCATTACCCGACTTAGCTCGCCTTTTTCAATGGCTATGTTCCAGTTAAAGGTTGTTAAGGTAGTCAAATTGTGCTATTCTTTTTTTTAGAAAAGTAGCTTGGAGGTTGATATGAAAAATTCCGCATTCAACAAATTATTAAAAGTATGAAGTGCGGAGGTTTTCTAGG
>DDLT01000076.1 GCA_002340265.1 Lentisphaeria bacterium UBA2565
CTTGGGACATTACCTATTAATTTCTAATGGGAAGTTTCTTCTACCGAAGGCTTTCGATAACTTAAAAAAGTTGTCGAAAGCCTTTTTTTATACTATTAACTAAAAATACTGTTTAGAACCTTCAAGGGAAACTGTAAAACTAGTAATAACAGAAACTCACAATTTTATCGGGAGAAATTATTTTATGAACAAACTATTTAAATATGCAGCATCCGCCATTGTGGCTTTGCCGGTTATGGCGGAGAAGATCGAGAAACCAAACATTGTCTATATTTTAACTGACGATTTGGGGTTCGGTGATGTCAAATGCAATAACCCGCAAGGGAAAATCGATACACCATATATTGATAAATTGGCTTCACAGGGTATGCGTTTTACCGACGCACACACCACTTCGGCGGTCTGTACTCCCACACGCTATTCCATTATGACAGGCCGCTACTGCTGGCGTTCACGACTAAAATCCCACGTACTTTTCGGCTACTCAAAACACCTTATCGAAGATGGACGTACGACCGTCGGTTCTTATTTGCAAAAAGAGGGCTACGATACGGCATTAATCGGTAAATGGCATCTTGGTTGGGATTGGGCGACGAAAGGCGGTGATTCTGAAAAAACTGCCAAAAAATCGAAGAAAAAGAAAAAGGGTAAGAAGTCAAAAGGCGGCTCAAAATTGGAAGTGAGTGCCGGAAGTGTAGATTTTACCAAACCAATCACACACGGACCTGATACCAATGGTGGTTTCGATTACTACTACTCTGCTTGTGGTTCTCTCGATATGGCGCCTTATGTTTATGTAGAAAATGGAATGCCAACCGCTGTTCCAACCAAAACAACTTCGCGCGGCGGTTACGGTTTCTGGCGAAAAGGTGTCACAGCGCCTGACTTTGATCACGATGACAGCACGCCAAACTATATGCGCCGTAGCATCGCCTATATTAAAGAAAAAGCTAAAACACCGAAACCGTTTTTCCTATACATTCCGCTTCCGTCTCCGCACACGCCAATTCTGCCAACCAAAGAGTGGCAGGGCAAAAGTGGAATCAATCCTTATGCTGATTTTGTAATGCAGGTTGATTGGACGCTTGGGCAGATTGTCAACGCAATTGACGAGGCTGGAATTGCTAAAAACACCATGATTGTCTTCACGTCCGACAATGGTTGCTCGCCGAAAGCCAACATTCCGGTTCTTAATAAAAAAGGACACGATCCGCACCCGGGAATGCGCGGCACCAAATCCGATGTATGGGAAGGAGGTCACCGTGTACCATTTATTGTTCGCTGGCCGAAAGTGGTAAAACCTGGTCAAGTAACCAGCAAGATGACATCGGTTGTCGACCTACTTGGTACTGTAGCCGATATTTGCGGAACACCTTTGAATAATGGTGAAGGCGAAGATACAGAGTCAATGCTTCCGATTCTTCAAGGTAAAAAAGGTGCTGGGCGCACAGATCTTATTGTCCACTCAGTTGACGGTGAATTTGGTATTCGCTATGGTGACTGGGTTTACCTGGATTGTCCCGGATCAGGAGGATGGACGACCAAAAAGAGTAAAACTCCACTTCCAAAAGACGCGCCATCGGTTCAGTTATTCAACCTGAAAGATGACCTTGGTCAAGACAAAAATCTACAGGCGAACAATCCAGAGAAAGTCAAACAGATGAAAGCACTTCTCGAAAAGCAGAAGTCTCAGGGATTCTCAAGGGTTCCAACCAGTAACTAAAAACTACTCAGCTCTACTTCTAAAAAGCCGACATCACGTCGGCTTTTCTATTTTTATGACTTTCTGTTTAGATTTACGGATTCAGTTTGTATATATTTTAAACTGAATCTTAAAACAGGGGAAACTGCTCATGAACAAACTATTAAAATACGCCGCAGCCACAGTTGTAGCTCTACCGGCAATTGCCGACAAAATCGAGAAACCTAACATTGTCTACATTCTAACCGATGACTTGGGGTATGGCGATGTCACCTGCAACAATCCGGAAAGCAAAATCGCCACTCCTCATTTGGATAAGCTGGCGGCTCAGGGTATGCGTTTTACCGACGCACATACAAACTCTGCTGTTTGTACGCCGACTCGTTACGGAATTCTAACAGGTCGCTACTGCTGGCGAACTCCTCTAAAAAGTAAAGTGCTTGACGGCTACTCTGATCACTTGATTGAAGATGGACGCACCACAGTCGGCTCATATCTTCAAAAGCATGGCTACAAAACCGCTTTAATCGGCAAATGGCATCTTGGCTGGGACTGGGCACTAAAAGAAGGTCATACACGTGATGGCTTCAAAAAGAAAACACCAAGACAATCTGCAGCCAACGCCAACACCGTCGATTTCTCAAAACCAATTACCCACGGTCCTGATACCAACGGCGGATTCGATTATCACTTCGCGGCAGTCGCGTCACTAGATTTCCCGCCTTACGTATATGTTGAAAACTCAAAACCACTAAGCGTACCAACCAAAACCTCATCGGGCAAGGGGTGGCGAAAAGGTTTGACGGCCGACGACTTCAAACACGTAGAATCGACGCCGGAATATATGAAACGCTCCATTAAATACATCAAAGAAAATGCGAAAAGCAAAAAGCCGTTCTTTCTTTACATTCCCCTTCCCTCTCCGCACACACCAATTGTGCCGACGGACCAGTTTAAAGGCAAAAGCGGTATCAACACCTACGCAGACTTTGTAAAACAGGTGGATTGGACGAGCGGACAGATTATCAATGCGATTGATGAAGCCGGTATCTCTAATAACACAATGGTGGTTTTCACCTCAGACAACGGCTGTTCTCCACGTGCCAACATCAAGCAACTGAAGGCCAAAGGACACGACCCGCATGCAGGAATGAAAGGTACAAAATCTGATATTTATGAAGGTGGACACCGCGTACCGTTCATTGTTCGCTGGCCGAAACAGATTAAAGCTGGTCAGGTTAATGATCAACTTATCGGTGTAACCGATCTACTGGCTACTGTAGCAGACATTTGTGATGTGCCGCTAAAAGCCAACGAAGGTGAAGACAGTGTATCAATGCTTCCAACACTTCTTAACAAAAACAAAAAAATCCGTGATGACTACATTGTTCATTCCGTTAACGGCAAATTTGGAATTCGCCAAGGGGACTGGATGTTCCTAGATTGCAAAGGTTCCGGTGGCTGGTCAAAAAGTTCTGATAAATCACCAATGCAGCTTTTCAACCTAAAAGAAGACCTTTTCCAAACCGACAACGTTTACAAAAAGTATCCAGAGAAAGTGAAGTCGATGAAAGACCTTTTAGAAAAACAGAAGTCGCAAGGACACTCAAGAAGTAACTAGTAAAAGTTCAAACAAGTTAACCCGAATAAAGCTGACAAGCTATTCGGGTTAGCAAAACTGCTTAAAACGTCTATTTGTCGAAACGCGGTCAACTTGTTCAAAGACACAAAACCTTTTGAAAAAATCCAATCATCGTTCCATAATCGGACAAAACCTTTTGTGAAAATCCAATCATGGTTCAATAATCGAACAAAACCTTTTGGAAAAATCCAATCATCGTTCCATAATCGGACGAAACCTTCGGAAAAGTCTAATTATGGAGCAAGAATCGGACAAAACCTTTTGGAAAAGTCTAATTATGGAGCAAGAATCAGACAAAACCTTCGGAAAAGTCCAATCATGGAGCAAGAATCGGACAAAACCTTTCGAAATGCACAACTAAGGACATTTCAGCCAAACATTTACAATTATTAAACAAACTTTCGAAACAGATCTGAAGGAGTGAGGCAATGAATAAAATAGTAAGCTTGTGTGCTTTTAGTACACTTTCAATAATTGCTCAAGCGAATCAGAAACCAAACATTATCATGATTATGGCGGATGATCTCGGCTATGGTGATATTTCTTGTTATGGAAGTAAGTTAGCGAAAACTCCTAATCTCGATAAACTTGCCACTGAAGGCGTACGATTTACCGATTTTCACTCCAACGGACCAGTCTGTTCTCCAACGCGTGCGGCACTTTTCACCGGACTTTATCAGCAGCGCACATCAATCACTTCTGTTATCAATGCGTCAATTAACCGTGACCATGGCATGCCTACAGACATCCCGACCATGCCGCAAAGAATGAAAGAGATGGGTTATCAAACCGCACTTTTCGGAAAGTGGCATCTGGGAATTCCGGAACGTTTCAACCCATCAAACCGCGGCTTCGATACTTTTAAAGGATTTTTAGCCGGAAACATAGACTATCATAATCACCTCGACCGGGAAGGAAATCTTGATTGGTATCAGCAAACTGAACTGAAAGACGAGAAAGGTTATATCACAGAACTGATGACAAATCATGCCGTCAACTACATTGATGAAAACAAGAATAAACCATTCTTCTTAGCAATTATGCACGGCGCTCCTCACCTGCCCTATCAAGGTCCAAATGATGAAGGATTGAGAATTGCAAACACGCCATTTAACAAACAGCCTAAGGATCTCAAAGGACGTAATGTAAAAACCATTTACAGAGAGATGATCGAAAGCATGGACAAAGAGATCGGTAGAGTTGTGGCAAAGCTCGAAGAGCATAAACTACGTGAAAACACCCTAATCGTCTTCTGTGCCGACAATGGACATACCGGACCGGGAAGTTCAGGTGGGTTGAAAGGTAAAAAATCTTCGATCAACGAAGGTGGTCATCGCGTCGCCGGAATCTTTAACTGGCCGGGAAAACTCAAACCGCAAGTTACCAAAGAAACTGCTATGACAATGGATCTTATGCCCACATTCCTCGAAATGGCAGGAGCCAAATCTTTAGAGAAGTATAAACTCGATGGTATCAGCTTGTTGCCACTTTTAAAAGAAAACAAACCATTACCAAAGCGTTATACCTTCTGGGAATACAAAGGTCGAAAAGCCGTCCGTGACGACAATTGGAAATTGATAATATCCGGCAAAAAAACAGAACTTTACGACCTCGAAAGAGACTTAGGTGAAAAGAAAAACATCGCCAAACAGTATCCCGAAAAAGTTGCGACTCTGACTAAAGCAATCAACGGCTGGTACGCCGAAGTGTCCCCAAAAACTAGTTCTAAAAAGAGAAAGAAGAATGATAAAAAGAAATAGTCTATATGCTCTGGGATTTTTGGTTTCAACAGCTTCCGCTATTGCAGATAAACCCAATATTATTTTTGTGATGACCGATGATCAGGGTTACGGCGATCTGGCCTGCCATGGCCATCCTTACCTGCAAACTCCCAATATTGACAAACTTTATGCAGAAAGTACGCGTTTGACCGATTATCAGGTCAGTCCGACATGTGCGCCGACACGCTCTGCCTTGATGTCTGGTATGCTTCCTTTTAAAACTGGAGTAACCCATACAATTCTTGAACGCGAACGTATGAATCTAAATGTCACCACAATTGCCCAAGTCTTGAAAGAGTCGGGCTATACCACTGGAATTTTCGGAAAATGGCATCTTGGAGACGAAGCGCCTTATCAACCTGAAAGTCGGGGGTTTGACGAAGTATTTATGCATGGTGCGGGAGGAATTGGTCAAGTTTATCCGGGAAGTTGTGCAGACGCCCCCGATAACAAATATTTTGACCCGGTGATTCGTCATAATGGAAAATTTGTAAAAACCAAAGGTTATTGCACAGATATTTTCTTTAAACAAGCACTCGGCTGGATAAAAGAAAACAGTGCGAAGAAGAAACCATTCTACGCCTATATCGCCACCAACGCTCCGCATGGACCATTTATTGCTCCTGAAAATTACCGAAAAATGTACGATAAAAAGTCGAAAAGTAAGAAGACTGCCAACTTTTACGGGATGATTACCAATATCGACGACAATATGGGGCTTTTGATGAGAAAGCTTGATGAATGGGGAATTGCCGATAACACGCTGCTTGTCTACACCACCGACAACGGAAGTTCGGCAGGAGACTTCTCAGCAGGAATGAAAGGCAAGAAGGGAACTGTAAACGAAGGTGGTACCCGTGTCCCGGCATTTTTTCGTTTTCCCGACAAATTTGAAGCAGGAAAAGATATTGATAAGCTGATTCGCCACATCGACCTCTTCCCGACTTTAGCCGAACTCGCAGGAGCTCAAATCTCCCAAAATCTTGATGGAAGAAGCATTTTGCCATTGTTAATGGGTAAAGATGAAAAATGGCAAGATCGGATGACATTTTTCCATAAAGGGCGCTGGGGTAAGAAAGGTGACAATTCAAGGTGGGGAAAACTCAACTCCGACATCTCCAAAGAGAAATACAAAAACTTTGCTGTTCGCAACGAGAAATTCCGTTTAGTCGGCAAAACAAAACTCTATGACATCAAAAATGACCGTGGTGAAAAGAACAATTTAATAGAAAAATACCCAGAAATTGCCGCCGAAATGCTAAAATCTTACGAAAAATGGTGGGATGAGGTGCGTCCACTAATGATCAACGAAGACGTACCATTTGCCAAAGCGCCCCCATATCATCTTTGGTTTAACAAACAAAAAGAAACAACAGGCATTCCTGATTGGCAACCCCCAAACTTATAATTTTAAATATAAATTACACTTATATTTTTCAATTATTCTTCTAAAGTAGGTCACCTAACGCACTATTTACAAGAGGAGGATAAAATTGTCTATTTATAGCAAGATTGCACTGTCAACATTGGTCGCTTCCAGCATCTATGCCGAAGCTCAGAAGCCGAATTTTATTATTATTTTCACAGATGATCAAGGTTACCAGGATTTAGGTTGCTACGGCTCACTAAATATAAAAACACCACGAATTGACCAAATGGCAAAGGAAGGAATTCGCTTTACCGATTTTTATGCTCAAACAGTCTGCGGACCTTCTCGTGCATCATTGATGACTGGTTGCTACCCTATGCGAATCAGTCGAAATGACAACGGCGATAAAGTGCACCCTAAAATGAGTCTCGATGAAGTAACAATTGCCGAACTACTAAAGCCTATGGGCTACCAAACCTGTATGATTGGCAAATGGGATCTAGCGGGTCACAGTCAGGATCGCTTCAACCACGACCTACTGCCTTCAAAACAGGGATTCGATCATACATTCATCACACCAGGAAGCAATGATAACAAAATCAATCTTATGCGAAACGGTAAGATGATTGAAAAAAACACCGACATGTCAACTATTACCAAACGCTATACGGATGAAGCATTAAAGTTTATCGAAAATAGTGCAGACAACCCATTCTTTATTTATCTGGCTCACTCCATGCCACACGTAAAACTTGCCGCCTCAAAGGATTTTCTCGGAAAGTCCGAAGCTGGGCTTTATGGTGATGTAATTGAGGAAATCGATTACAATGTCGGACGTATTTTAGACCTTCTAAAAGCAAAAAATCTGGATGACAACACCTATGTAATCTTAACCAGTGACAATGGACCTTGGCATCTTGGAGACAGTCCACATCATTTAAAAAGAATTGGTAAAAACGCCATTGAGCACGGTGGATCAGCCAAGCCACTTCGAGGTGCAAAAACAGCCACATGGGATGGAGGTTTACGAGTGCCTTGTATCATGCGCGCTCCGGGAAAAATTCCAGCCGGCTTAGAAACTGACACGGTTGCAGCCACAATTGATATTCTTCCGACAATTGCCAAACTGGCAGGCACTGTAGCTCCAGATGACCGCGTGATAGACGGAATTGATATTTCAACAATTATTCACGGAAAACAGCAAAAACTCGAACGCCCCTACTTTTTTTATCAACACGATGGTTTACAAGCGGTTCGAAAAGGTAAATGGAAACTGCATATTCCAACCGAAGGAAGTGTAATAAAAAGCTGGCAGCCTTACTCCAAGCCTGAAGACCGTATAATTTTCACCAAACCGGCACTCTTTGACCTTTCCAATGATATTGGAGAAACAAAAGACATAGCCGCTTCAAACCCAGAAGTTGTTGCTGAACTGATGAAGTTGATAGATTGGGCAAAAGCTGATATAGGGCACCTAAATAAACGCGGAAAGAACGCCCGCTCTTTAGGCAATGAACCCTATTTTGGTAATCCCAAACGACAGAAAGGTAAGTAGACTTAACAAGAGGTCATCAGTTTGTCGACAAAGTTAAAAGTAACTCAACTTCTCCGAAATTGATGGTGTTGTTTATGCCTACTGCCACTTTGGATAAGTGACCCTACTGAGACCTTTTTTACTGGTTAAGTTCATGAAAACGGAAAAGTAGTGCATTCAAAAGTCACAGACCTAAGGTGATAAAATTATGTTTTTTTAACGCTTTGCTGTAATTTCCTCCATTTTAGTTTGTTTCTACTATTGTAATAGTAAACACAAAAAGAGGTAAAAATGAAGTTCACACTGACAAAAGCTCTGCTATTTCTTGGAATAGCTTCATCTATCAATGCGGATCCCGATTGGGAAAATCCGAAAGTTCTTCAAATCACCAAAATGCCGGCTCATGCTGAGTTTCGTGCTTATACAGATTCAGACAGTGCGAAAACTATGGACGTGAAAAAGTCGCCCTGGTATAAAAGTCTGAATGGGCAATGGAAGTTCAACTATGTGGACAAACCAGCTGATCGTCCGCAAAAC
>DDLT01000328.1 GCA_002340265.1 Lentisphaeria bacterium UBA2565
GCTCAGTTGGTTAGAGCGCCTGGTTGTGACCCAGGAGGCCGGGGGTTCAAGTCCCCTCATCCACCCCATTTTTATACTTAAAAGCCTGCTTCTCGAAGCAGGCTTTTTTTATGTTTATTAGTTATTTCCTTGCTACACATCTGAAGTTTAAACGCCAGTTGATTTAATACTGGTACGGTAGTGGAAGAAAAGCATTACCATTAAATAGAAAAAGGCGAATGAGGGTTGCTCATTCGCCTTTGAAGTGTCTTTAATGGGTCTGTGAACTTTATAAGCCGCTTGACATGTCGAGTATTGACATGAACATGATGATTAGAATGCCTCCTACGACTATCGCTAGCATGAGGATCATTAATGGCTCAAACAACGCGATAACCTTCTTTAAACGCTTTTTAACGTCTTCTTCGAAGCGATCGGCAATTCGCCCTAACATCTCGCCGGGTTGCCCCGTTTCTTCGCCTACGGCCAGCATACGCGTGACCATCGGTGTGATGTATTCACTTTTGGAAAGCGCGTTGGATAGTTTTTCACCTTTTCGCAGGTCTGTAGTCAGTGATGAAATCGAACTTTTCATGGTGGTGTTTGATAACACTTTTGATGAGATTGTTACTGTATCAAGAAGATGAACACCGCTTTTCATCAGTACCGACATGGTGCGTAGCATACGGCTTAGGTTAGAGTAATGAACAACTTTTCCAATCAATGGTACTTTGAGAATGTGTTGGTCCCATGAGGTTTTTACTTTTCCGTCTCCCTGCAGTGCTTTTACAAGACCGAGAATTCCGGCAATGACTAATAGTAATGTCCACCAGTAAGAGGTGACGATTGAAGAACAGTCCATCAGGAATTGAGTTGCCGCAGGTATGGCTTTCCCTGAACTGGTGAATACTTTGGAGAATTCAGGAACAATTACGCCCATCATTACCAGAACGACTCCGATACTTACGACAAGTACGACTGCGGGGTAGATTGATGAGCTGATTAGAAAGCTTTTCATTTCCTGTGATGACATCATAAAGCGGCGCAGTTCCGCCATAACTTCAGCAAGTGCTCCTGACTCTTCTCCGGCTTCAACAATGCTTCCGTAGATTCTCGGAAACAGTTTTCCGCGATCGCTGATTAGCTTAGAAAGTGGTCGTCCTTCGTGCAGCCCGCGACGAAGATCGTGAATTAACTGCTTTTCATCTGGGTTGTCAGTTGCATCACCGAGAATTTGGAATGATTTCTCAAGCGTGATTCCGGCTTCCAGAAGTGGAACGAGTCGATCTGTGAAGTCAACTGGATCGAATCGGTGGCGTTTAAAGACGTGTTTATTACGTTCGCCAAGGTCGTTGGCGTCACCGAGAAAGCTTAGAACAACTGCTCGACGCGCGCGAAGGCGTTTCACCGCATCTTTCTGATTTTCGGCTTCGACAATGGTTTCGCTGACTTTCCCTGATGCGTCAGAAATTTTAAAACGGTATAATGGCATATTATTTATCCTCGCTCTGTAGAGCTTTCTCTTCGTACTTTAATAAAAGTTCGTGTGCTTCCGGAACGGCTTTTTCACCGTAGTGATTGATATATCTGCGAATATGTTTTACGGCAGTTTCCGGTGAAACATAGGTCGGCACTTTTGCTTGTACTTTTTTGAAATCTGCTGCACTTCGCCAATCTTCCTGCTTTAAAAGGGCGTAGGTTGAACCTAAAATTGCCGCAATGACGAACAGCACTACAATGGTAAGTTTTGCGCCGTTCTTTTTGGACTTTCTATAACGAATTGCTGCACTGTGGACGGCGTCAATATGTTCGTCGGCATTGACGTGAATGACTTTGTGCTTCGGCTTATAGCCTTTATGACCTTCAAGAAGTCCATAAAGGCGCTGTGAAATCTCTTTCCAATCATGCGGTCGTTTTGAACGTTTCTTTAGGAGACATTGATCTACCAGTTCATACAGCTCTTTTGGAAGACCTGATACGCGTGTTTCGAGTTTCGGTGCCAGATGGGTGGTGTGCATTCGACAGACTTCGTCAGGATCGGAGCCGGGGAAGGGCGGAACACCTGCAAGGAGGTGAAAGAGTGTACAACCAAACGAATAGATGTCGGCCAGTGGACTTCCCGGTTTGATGATTCCCTGAACGGTTTCTGGCGCAGCATAAAGTGGTGTGACAAAGATTCCGGATGTTGATCGCGTATCTTCTTTGGTTTGCGCTAGACCGAAGTCGGCAAGCTTCCCTTCGCCGTCTTTTGTCACCATGATATTGTCGGGTTTTATATCACCGTGGGTTAGTCCGAATTTTTTGACTCCGTAATCGAGAGCCGAGGCAATATCCGCCATAATTTTGATGATTCGTGCGACCGATGGCAACTGGTCAGCTTTCTGCAATTTCTTCAGTGTTTCGCCTTCCACATATTCCATCACGAAAAAGAGGCGTCCATTGTCTTCGCCGGCTTCGATTGCATGAATTAGATTAGGATGAACGAGGAGGGCGGCAGAACGGATTTCATGCTGAAAGATGTCCAGAAAACTTTTATCTTCATCTTCCAGTGTATTAAAAAGGATTTTGAGGGCAACGGGACGATTTAAGCTAACTTGGCGAGCCTTATAAACAATGGCCATATTTCCTTTGCCGAGCTTCTCTTCGATTTCGAAGTCTCCGCCGATAATAGTCCCTTTTTCCAATGTCGAAGTTTTTAACATTTATAAGCCCGTTTTCTGTAGTTTTTTCCCTTAACGCTTCAAATATTTATCCTATGTCAGCCTTATACAATCTGCTTGTAAGATTTTTTGTAAAATGTCATATTTTTGTAATTGCTTTCAATGAAGCTGAATACAAAAAAGCCTTAATCGAACAATTCGATTAAGGCTTTGGATTTATTACTGAAACAACTAGGCGTTTTCGATGCCTTGTTTCAACTCATCAATTAGTCCCTGGACTGGAAGGATTTCGTTGACGCGGTAGGCGTTTTGCCCACAGAACAGAAGTCCTTTGTCCACATCGCCGAAGTAGGAGTTGACCAAGGCCTGTGCGATACAGTATTTGGCTTTTCCCATTTTGCAGGATGTTAGACAGTGATATGGACATTTCATCGGGATTTTGCCCGCTTCCACATCTTTCATGAACTTGTTGTTGATCGCACGTCCAGGTAGTCCTACCGGACTTTTGATGATGACAATGTCTTCTTCTTTGGCATCAAGGTAAGCCTGTTTGAATTCCTGAGAAACACCGCACTCTTCGGTTGCAACAAAACGTGTCCCCATCTGAACTCCGGAAGCACCAAGTTTGATCATTTTAGCAATGTCTTCACCGGTATAAATTCCGCCGGCGACAATCACCGGAATCTTTTTACCGTATTTTTCTTCGTAAGGTTTAAGTTCTTCAAGAACACCCGGTAGAAGTTTCTCAAGAGAGTACTCTTCGATGTTTTCAAGCTGTTCAAGAGAAAAGCCGAGGTGCCCACCTGCAAGCGGTCCTTCAAGGATGAAGGCGTCCGGCATACGCTGGTACTTTTTGTCCCAGGTACGCATAATCAGTTTGGCGATTCGACCGGAACCGATAATCGGTACAAGTGAAACGTCTTCTTCCGGCACTAGGGCAGGGAGTTTTGTAGGAAGTCCCGCTCCAAAGATGATAATTTTGATGCCTTCCGCTACGGAGGTTCTTACAAGATCGTCGGCATTGCTTAGTACGCCCATGATGTTGACCGCAAGTGCGCCGTCTGTCATGCTTTTGGCTTTGCGAATTTCCGCAATTAGAGAATCTCGTGAATCTCTTTCATAGTCAGTAAGAGACTTTTCGATGTCACCGAGTCCCATACTTGAAATTGTACCGATTCCACCGGCGTTGGCAACGGCTGTTGCAAGAGACGCAAGAGAGACGCGTACGCCCATTCCGCCTTGAACTACCGGCACATCTACAGTTGTGTTACCGATTGTGAGTTTTGGAATTTCCATTTATTCACCATATTTTTTGATTACAAGGCTTACATTTCCTCCACCAAAACCGAATGAGTTACTCATTGCAGTTTTAACATCCATTGATTCGGTTCCGTTGGTGACGTAATCGAAAGGACAGTCCGGGTCTGGTTCCTCGTAGTTTAAAGTTGCAGGAATCTGTCCGGTAAATACGGTCATAGCAGTGGCTACAAACTCGACGGAACCGGCAGCTCCCAGAAGGTGTCCGATCATTGATTTTATCGAACTTATCTTTAAATTTTTAGCGTGATCACCGAAAACGCTGCCGATGGCACCGCTCTCTGCTTTATCATTAAGCACTGTGGAAGTGCCGTGTGCATTTATATATTGAAGTTCATTAACTTCCATTCCGGCATCTTTAAGTGCCTGATTCATTACGCGAATCATGCCGTCTCCATCCGGAGCTGGTGCAGTGAAGTGGTAAGCGTCGGCAGTATTTCCGTATCCGACAACTTCGCCGTAAATCTTTGCGCCGCGGGCAAGGGCATGTTCAAGTGTTTCTAAGACTACGATTCCCGAACCCTCTCCCATTACAAAACCATCACGATTTTTATCAAAAGGTCGGCAGGCAGTTTTAGGATCTTCATTTTGCGTCATCGAACGTGTTGCACAGAAACCACCATATGGCAAAGGATTGATACAGGCTTCTGTACTTCCGGCAATCATAATGTCGGCATCGCCACGTTGAAGAATTCTGAAAGAGTCGCCAATAGCGTTGGAACCTGTAGAACAGGCTACGGACGGCGCGGAAATAGGTCCTTTTAAGCCGTGTTTGATGGATACAATTGATGCGGCCATATTGATCAGAACCATTGAGACGAAGAACGGATTTAGAGCTTTTGGTCCGCAATCAGCAAGTGCTTTTGTTCCGGTTTCGATAGATGTTGAACCGCCGATTCCAGAACCGACAATTACACCGGCACGGTTTGGATCAAAATTATCCTCGGTCAACCCTGCATCTTTCAGCGCAAGAGTGGATGCGGCAAGAGCAAATTGTGTAAAGCGATCCATTCGGCGAGCCTCTTTACGGTCAACCCATTCGGATGGATCAAAGTCCTTGATTTCGGCTGCAAGTTTGGATCGAAATTCAGATGCGTCAAAACGAGTCACCGGACCAATCGCACTTTTCCCTTCTGTCAAACCTTTCCAAAATTCATCAACTCCAGTTCCCACAGGAGATACGACTCCCAGACCGGTAATGACCACACGATTTTCTTTCATTATAAAATATCCTTAAATGGTTCTCAACTCACTGCGTTAATATTCCGCCTTAGTGAACATTCTCGATGTATCAGTTTCAAACGAAACTTTAACAAATATCTGTTTATTCGTGTTTATTTTTGCCTATATCTTAAAAAATATCAAAGCATTGTTTCCTCACAGCTAAATATTTGTCATTTTATTGTGACTGTATATAACGTTTTTGTCAGATTGTAACTTGGTTGAATTTAAACGGTTGGCATGTAAAGTTTGCTCCTGTTAGATGTTGACTGCTTTGTTAACAACATTCGGCGGGAATAATTTTGATTCTTTAACTTTAGGTCAGCTTATGTTTAAAAATTTATTAATTTGTTCTGTGTTTTTAACCTGTTCTCTTTTTGCCGAAAGTAAGCAACTCGTTAAAGCTGAAATCCTCTCAAATGTCACTCAGACAGCTACTGGTGCAGGATTTTTCCTCGGTATTCAATTCGATATTTCAGATGACTGTTACACCTATTGGAAGAATCCGGGTGATGCAGGTTTAGCACCGACTTTCAACTGGTCAGCCCCTGATAAGATAGTTGTTGGTGAGGCGATGTTTCCTAGCCCAAAGCTCAAAGTTGAAGAAGGAATTGTTAACTACGTTTACGAGAAAAAAGTCCTTTTCCTTTTTCCGGTTAAAATCTCTGAAGAGTTTGCGAAAAATGAAGTGAACTTAAAGGTCGATGTGAATTGGCTGGTTTGTAAAGAGGCTTGTATTCCCGAAAGTGAATCATTGGAATTAACCATTGCAATTGCGGAAAAGCAGAAATTGAATAGTGCTTCGAATGCATATTTTGAAACTTGGCGCAAAAAGGTTCCGGTTCAAAATAGTGACTTGATGGTTTCGACAAAATTAACTGGAAAGAAGCTGTCAATAACCGGAAGGTTTAAGAATAAAGTTGATAAGGTCTCAATTTACCCGTTAACACCGGAGTTGTTGATTGACCACAAGAAAGGAATACAACTCCGAGATGGACAATTTTCTCAAGACTTTATTGTTGATATTCCAGTAAAGAAAGCAGACTTTGTGTTTCATCTTCAAAGTGAAGAAAAGCACGTTTACATAAAAAAAACAGTAACTATTCCTAAACAACAATGAGTTATAAAATGAAAACACTAAAAATGATATTCGCGGCAATATTTATGCTGACCCTTACCGCTTCTGCAATTGAAACAGGAGAAAAAGCTCCAGACTTTGAACTCAAAGGTGCTGATGGGAAAATGTATAAACTTTCGGATTTTGAAGGAAAAACTGTAGTTTTGGAAACTACGAATTTAAGCTGTCCATTTGTACGAAAGTTTTATGATGCAGGTGCTATGCAGAAATATCAGACAAAAGCAAAGAAAGATGGTGTCGTTTGGCTGAGTATCTGTGCTTCTGCAAAAGGTAAGCAGGGTTATATGGAAGCCGATGAAATTAATAAAAAGTTGAAAAAACTGAAAGCCGAACCGACAGCTTATTTGATCGATGCAGATGGTAAAGTTGGTAAGAAATATGGAATGAAAACCACACCGCACATTTTTATCATTTCAGATAAAGGCAAACTGGTTTATCAGGGTGCTATCGACAGTGTCAGGTCAACCAACTCAGAGGATATTCCAAAAGCGACGAATTATCTCCAGCAGGCTCTTGCTGAAATTGCTGCAGGTAAGAAGGTTTCAGTACCGAAAACAAAATCGTATGGTTGCAGTGTGAAGTATTAAATTAAAAATGACGTCGTGAAAATTCACGACCTGAACCTGATTTTAAGTACTTCTCAAATGCTAACGCTTTTTGCTTATCAGAAAAGGCCATGGCAGTTTCAATTTGCCATGGTCTATATTTTGACGTATGCGGAGATCCGCCTTCGTTATGCTTTATTAAGCGACTCTCTAGGTTGGTGGTATACCCAATGTATGTTCGGTCTGGGTCTGATAGGCTTCTTAAAATATAAACGTAATAATAGTTATTCATGGCCTGCCAGCCGGAGTCTCGTAGCAAGAAAAGGTCCGCCTATGCATTTCTCGTTTCCTCGAAATGTCTACGGCGAGACATCCTTCTCTCCGCTACGCTACGAGCGAAGGATGGTGGAGCATAGGAGACTCGAACTCCTGACTTTCACACTGCCAGTGTGACGCTCTAGCCAACTGAGCTAATGCCCCATACAGCGTTTATTTTAATTATTGAGTTTTGTGTTTCAAATGATTTTGGAACGCTTTTTTAGTTTTCTTCGTTTCCGAGCCATCTTTGGAAAAATTCTGTGGCAACTGGAGCCGCACTCTTTCCTCCACTTCGACCGTTGATTACCAGTACGGTACAGGCGTATTTCGGCTCATTTTCTGGGCCAAAACAGGTGAACCAAGTGTGTTTGCGAGGCCCTACTTCAGCTGTTCCAGTTTTTCCCGCTAAAGGGATTGGCGATATTCTGGCAATAGGCGCACTGGCATGGTCTCCCCAAACCACTTGATGCATTCCCTGTTTTACTAAATCGAAGAATAAACTGTCGGCATTTAGGTGACTTTTAACTTCAGGCTCGATAGTTCTGACAAGTTCTCCGTCAATTGTACGAATTTCTTTGACAAGTCTCGGTTTGTAAACAGTGCCGCCGTTGGCAAGGGCGGCAGTATAGCAGACCGCCTGCAAAGGCGTGACTCCTTGGTCTGATTGTCCCATTGCAAACTGTGCCGTAGTCAAAGCACTCCAACTGCTTCTGGTATCATTCTTGTAAGATTCTCTTGTAGGAAGGTGACCAGAGGCTTCTCCCAGCACCATCGGTGATTGCTTTACATCAATGCCAGTTTTTGAACCAAACCCGGCTTGTACAAAAAACGGTCGAAGTTTTGCAAAAGTTGTTTTGATTCCTACTTCGTTGAAGTAGGGATTGCAGGATTGCTCAATTGCACCAAACAGGTCTAACTCTCCATGCCCTCCAGATTTCCATGACCAACATTTGGTTTCCCCTTTTAGTTTTTCGGGATTTACATAATGTCTACCTGTGCAGATATGTGTGAAGTCTGGCTCTATTGCACCAGTTTGTAACGCGGCCAGACCAACAAGAGGCTTGACGATTGAACCTGGTGTATAGCGTTCGGACATGGCACGGTTAAGAAGTGGTTCGTCTTCATTCTCATTCAGTTCGGTATAATCAAACTCTTTAAGATTGAACGTCGGATACGAGGCCATGGCTTTCACGGCTCCGGTATGAATGTCAATGACGGCGA
>DDLT01000199.1 GCA_002340265.1 Lentisphaeria bacterium UBA2565
GTGAGAGTAAAGTGTCTTGCCCAAGAACACAACACAATGTCCCCGGCCAGGGCTCGAACCCAGACCGCTCGATCCGGAGACGAGCGCACTAACCATGAGGCCACCGCGCCTCCCACTCTATTGGTTCGAAGGCTTGTTTAAATACTCTAAACTTTTGCAACTAACTAGCTTATGCAACTAACGGAAATAGAAAACTAACAACACATGTGCAGTGGAATACAATTTGATTATAGGCAAACTGTTTCGCGATGGATAAAGTATTCGAAATTTCGAATGTGGAACGCCAAGATGGACGTGCTGACGATATTGTCAGCGAAGTCTTTAAGAGAAAATATTGTAAACAAGAAAACAGCTTCTTGTCAATTTCGTGACATTTTTTCTAAAAGATTTAAGTTGTGTGATAGATCTCTTGCTTACCATCTACCAAGCTTGCTCGAGACCATACCGGAGAATATCTACCCGGCCCTCGGCCGTTTTTTGTTCAGATCTTTCTGTGCTTCGACCGTACCGAGAAGAGACCTAGCCGATATTCTCCAAGTACGATGTACTCTTTTCTATATACCATGCACTTTTTGTTATTCACGATAAGCCCTCCACCGTTACTCTACGTTAAATTCAAAACTTGGCTTAAGATATAGTTGCAATTGACTGATCAGTGTTTCTTGAGAACTCTACTCACAAAAACTGCAGACTCTTTGCATCTTTCAACAGATGGGCGTTCAGTTTCGTCAGCTTGTTCATGCTGAGCCCGCTAAATACATTAAGAGAAGCATAATTATTTAATTATAAAGTTTCCGTTACGACAAACTTAGCAACATTGCATTCATACATGATTTTCAAAGCTCTAGATATTTCCTAGCTAGACAAACTAACACCCATTTGGAACTGGGCTACAATAGCTTTGAAAGACAGACACAGACTCGCGTTTAGTAAAGTGAACTCAGTTTTTTCTTTTCAGTATTCTTATTTCATTATTATCTTTATATCTTTTCTTTTACTCAAATACTTACTCCTAAGAGCACACTAGTTCGTAGAAAAGCCCTTTCATTCAACCGAAGTTTTCTTGTGATTCACAGCTACATTTGGTATTGTTTTCCATAACTGGAGATATCATAAACGTTTGATATTACTTGGTTGTCTAACTGTAATCAGTAAGCCTGCCACCTGTATACTTATTTATAACTCATGAGAATAAGGCATGCGGCGTTATATTTACTTCTG
Source organism: Lentisphaeria bacterium UBA2565 (assembly GCA_002340265.1). Classification (GTDB taxonomy): domain Bacteria; phylum Verrucomicrobiota; class Lentisphaeria; order UBA2565; family UBA2565; genus UBA2565. The sequence continues at coordinate 1,222 of DDLT01000199.1, forward strand.
CATGCAAAAGTTGTGCAAGAAAACAGTGATACAGACAGTACTTTAAGGTGGATGAGGCCATGAAATATATTATGAGGAAGGTCCCAGATCATGTTGATAGACAGCCACCTGATAAAAGAAGGAAAATTGTGATTGCAAATAGTCAGTGTCGCATGATACTTTATATATAACGTAAAAATTGTAGTAAAACCCTTTTCCCCCTGTCCTCCTCCCCCGAAAGTAAGTAAAATAAGTCTCCCAGATCCCAGAAGCAGAGATCCCCACGATAATAAACCCCTCCCCCTCCTGGAAGAATGCCGATGGACTTGCTCTAGCGAAAATACGAATTATTTTAATTATACACATGTAAGTCCTGTATGGTATAGCTTGTTTTGCGTTTTACTTTGCTGCAATTTTTTCCACACGATGAACCTTCCTAATAGCTAGCTATTAGCCCAATCATTTTTGGCGTACAAAATTCCCTCCAAAAATATTTCCGCCTGTAAGACGAAATTGAAATGTGCTTTGCCATCGTCGTTTTGAACAGTCGCAATTGAAATGATTAAAAAAAAACTAGGCCCTAATGACTTGCTATTTTACTTGTATTTTATTTATGTTGTCACTCTTACAAATGCTTCAGGCTCGGCATGTCGTGGAAACTACCAGTTTCAAGCTTTGAAACCCTATTCTCACCGAGATACCTGAAGAAAAAAAATTGCAAACCAGGTTGAATTTCTCATTTTCGCGTTTTCCGCTCACACTTGCCACCATATTGACTTAAGGCGCAGAGGTGACAATGTCAAAATATAAATTGAATAACAGTTATATAATAAATCTGCAAATACAATTTAAGTAATAATTCTCATCTATTAAATATTTACTTAATGCTTATTTCATGAATATGCCTATTAAACAAGCAACAGTTACAGTGTTGAAAGTTTCTGCAGTCCGCTGAAAACTCCTCCTTTGATGGAACCAATTTGATTTCCTGACAAGTCCCTTGGGAAGGAGGAAAATTCATTTTAAAACACTCTTAAATCTCTGAAGAAAGTAACACTGGTCTTGTTGTCGCCAGAGATTAAAACTGATTAACTTTCCAACAGTCGATATTGCCGTCATCCCTCAACTTTAAGAACACTAGCTATCGTAATGTATTAAATTGTATCTCTTGTTTACGTTTCTGTTTTTGCTTTTGCAATTGTTGTTGTTGTTGTTGTTGTTGTAGCTGTTGTGTTGTTGTTGTTGCGGTGGTGGTGGTGGTGGTGGTAATGGTGATAATGGAGTTGGCTATATATTCTATTAGGTTTCTGCTTACAAGACTTCCAATTTCATCAGATTGCTTAAAACACTGCTTGGAAGGTGGTCTATCATGTTCCTTGCCAGATTCCTAATAGACACAGAGAAGAATAAGATAAGAACAGACGGGATGGAGACAATACTTGTATCTTCCACAATGCACGCAGCAACATTCTTTCTGTTTGGGCTATTTCGCGTACAACTTGCTTGCATACAGTCGCAAGTTACATACACAATGAGATGAGGAAAACTACTATTATTTATATATATATTGCATGTAGTCCCGGGATTGTGTTAAATTCCAAGGAAGACATCGAATGGCATCAATGGTTTAAGAAACGTAAAATCGGATGAAACCGCAAACCAATTAGAGAAAATTATTAGTAAGATGGTAACAGCTGGACCAGCGAGATTAAATATAGTTGATAAATTTTAAAATTCGGTAAAGCCACAAAATAAAAGAAAACCTCAAGAAAAGACATTTTCAACTTCTAATCACGTAACGTCAGTATGTCTGCTTTCGTCGCTGTTTAGTCTTCTTGGCGCATACATTATTATGCATGTGACGTATATCTATACAGAGCAAATGAAGATTATGGATGGGTGTTGAGAGATGTCGTCGTATTTCGGAACTTTTAATTTAGCTGGAAGAGATTTAAAATTTTACTTGTCTATTGTCAGCCCTGCACGTTATTTACTCTTAAAACTCGATTACTTAATACAAAGTGCTCATTGTAAGCACGCTTACAGGATTTTAACATTTCTTATTGTTGCCATATGTTTCCTTGTTATGCTTACAATCTTGTTGTCGGCGAAATTCCTGCAATCAATCAATGCGTAACTACGACATGGGCGTTTTATCAAACTAGATTATTCTAGTAAAACTACAAGAACGCCGCCATTTCGCTATTCATGCATTTTGATTCATCGTTAGTGCCAGTGGCGGATCCAAACCTTGAGCTAAGGAGGAGATTTCTTCCTTTTTTTGCCCAAAATAAGGGAAGACCCGTGCCCCTCCCCTAGATCAGCCGCTGAAATGAAAAGTTTTACAGCTCGACAGGTATTACGAACCTC
>DDLT01000187.1 GCA_002340265.1 Lentisphaeria bacterium UBA2565
GTTCAAATCCACATCAGGATTCTCACTGCCCACTTCACGTAAAAGCTGTTCTTTACTCTGCTCGTAACCCGTCGCACGGTCACCGCCGACAACCACCGAAAGAATTCCCGGTGAACAACCTTTTCCCTGCGCTTTTACCACCGCATCGATAATGCACTTCTTCACACCATCCACGTCACGGCCGGCATCAATCGACTTATCTGGAAGCGAATACTGCACGCCGACATTCTCCGAGCCGCCGCCCTTCAACATCAACGTCACTTTTACATCCGAACCTTTCTCACCTTGATGATAATGCACAAAGGGCGCACCCGGACCAAGGTTGTTTCCGCTGTTTTTTCCAGTAAGCGGACAAACGGAGTTTTGACGTAACACGCCCTCCTCCGTTGCACGAACGACAGCTGTTTCCAAAGTTTTACGGAAATTTGACTGAGAGAATGTAACATCTTCCGGAATCCAGACATGAAAAATTAATGTCCCTGTATCCTGACAAAGCGGTTGTTTACGCGTTCTCGCCAACTCGATATTTTCTGTAATCGCTTTCAAAGCCGCCTGAGCCGCCGAACCTTCCTCTTCCTGATTCAGTCCGCAAACCAATGCAGTTTCCACATCTTCCGGCAGATTCGTCGACGCGTCCACCACCAAATTATATAAAAAATCTTCCAAACTATTCATAATAACCAACTTGTGTCATTTGCGAAACCTGCGCAAAGTGACAACTTTTTTATTTTCGGAATTCACAGCGAAATCAAAATCGCTGACGTTTTTCTTTCAACGTTTCAAAATAACTGCAAAGTCACAAATTACTATAAAAGATTGAGGATTGTGGGGTTCGTTAGTCGTACTGCGTGTTACGTGAGTGGTGGTGTGTTGAATTTCCAACCCATGCAATAAAAAAGCTCCGGGCGTAAACCTCGGAGCTTTTTTAGTGAAAAGAAGATAAAAAATTACATCTTTTTAACTTTGTATTCGTGGTCGTTTTTAGATACCACTTCGATATCGAATGATACCATGTCGCGTGGCTGACCTGATGGAGAACCAATCGCTTCAAGTTTGTCAAGAATGTCCAAACCTTTTACCACTTTTCCAAATACGGCGTGTTTACCGTCCAACCAAGGACAGTCTACGAAACATAGGAAGAACTGACTTCCGTTTGTATTTGGTCCGGCATTCGCCATTGAAAGTACACCGCGTCCAACGTGTTTCAACGATTTGTCGAACTCATCACGGAAAGTATAACCCGGTCCGCCTGTTCCCGGCATTCCTGCAGAACCCGGCACTGAATAAGGACATCCGCCCTGCGCCATGAAGTCTGAAATTACACGGTGGAAAGTCATATCTTTATAGAAACCGCTTTCTGCAAGTTCGATGATGTTTGCGACTGTGTTCGGAACTTTGTCTTCAAAAAGTTCACATTCGATGTTACCGACCGATGTTACAAATCTGATGATTGGATTAGCCATTGTTCTGTTTCCTTATTTATTTTACTATTTGATCTTTTTTACCTGATATTTGTGATCACGTTTTGCGATCACTTTTATGTCGAAACTTACTTCTTCTGAAGTCTGACCTGAACGGCTTCCGACTGCTTCAATTTTTTTCAATACATCAAGGCCTTTAGTCACTTGTCCGAAAACGGCATGTTTGCCATCAAGCCAAGGTGTCGCTTTAAAACAGATAAAGAACTGGCTTCCATTAGTATTCGGTCCAGAGTTTGCCATTGAAAGAATTCCGGCTTTTGTGTGTCTTAAAGATCGGTCGATTTCATCTGCAAAACGATAACCCGGTCCGCCGGTTCCTGGTTGACCATAAGCTCCTTTCTTAGAGTTTGGACATCCGCCCTGCGCCATAAAGCTATTAATAACACGGTGAAAACTCATACCTTTAAAGAACCCTTTCTCGGCAAGTTCGATCATGTTTGCTACGGTGTTTGGGACTTTATCCTCGAAAAGTTCCGCTTCGATATCGCCCATGCTTGTGACAAATTTAATACGCGGATTTCCCTTGGTTATTACAACTTTGTCGGTGGCAGGCGTTTTGTCATCTCCTTGCACTTTGTCCGATTTTTCTTCTGCGACCTTTTCCATGGTTGCAGCAAATTGATAGAGTTTGCCTTTCTCGGTTACCACTGTCACATTTTTCTCGGTTCGTGACACCTTACCTTCATAAACTCTTCCGTCTACCAGTTCAAGCTTCTCGGCAAATAGTGAAACCGCGAACATAAAAACGGCAAAAAACGGCAGTTGTAACTTACTCATAACAAACTCCTTATATTACTAATATTGACAAAATGACTTTTCCACCTATAGTGACGCCCACACGTGAAAAATACAGCCCCATGACATTTCGTAAAGAGTCCGGTAAGTTAAAAGTCGAATTTTTAAGAAACTTACCGTATCATTATACTTATTTTAAGAGATTACATCTTATAACAGTGATTACACGTGTGCCAAATCTCTATAATTCATCTGTGACAAATTGCGAAATCGGGCTATAAAAAAGGGTTTTTATGAAGAAAATTGACAGAAAATTTGGAAAGAAACTGGAAGTTGATGCGAAACTCGACATCAATGGCCACGTTTTTACTCTGCCTGTTATTGAAGGAACTCAGGGCGAACGCGGCCTTGATATCAGCAAACTTTATGCAGAAACAGGTTATGTGACAATCGACCAAGGATTCGCAAACACCGCAGCCTGCTATAGCGACATTTCGTATATCGACGGCAAAAAAGGTATTTTGAACTACCGCGGTATTCCAATCGAAGAACTTGCGGAAAAGCACTCGTTTGTTGAAGTGGCATATCTGCTTGTTCACGGTCAGCTGCCGAATCAGAAAAAGCTGAAAAAGTGGAGTGGTTTCCTGACAGAACACTCACTTCTTCACGAAGATATGCGTCACTTCTTTGATGGCTTCCCACGCGGAGCTCACCCGATGCATATTCTTTCAACAATGATTAACGCACTTTCTACGTTCTATCCGAATGTGGATCAGCGCTCTCTGAAAGCCGATATCAACGAAACTTCGACACGCCTGATTTCGATTGTTCGAACTCTTGCGGCTTTTGCCTACAAACGTTCGGTCGGTGAACCAATTGTTTACCCAAAACATGACCTTTCATACGGGGCAAACTTCCTGCACATGATGTTCGACTCTCCTGTAAAACCGTACAAAATCGATCAGGATATTGTTGATGTTCTGAACATGCTTCTTGTGATTCACGCGGATCACGAACAGAACTGTTCGACTACAGCGGTTCGTGTAATCGGAAGTGCGCAGGTGAATCTGTACTCTACAATTGCAGCAGGCGTAAATGCGCTTTCAGGCCCACTTCACGGTGGAGCGAATCAAGCGGTAATGAAAATGCTTCGCAAGATCAATAAAGATGGCGGAAATGTGGATAAATACGTGGCGAAGGCTAAAGACAAGAACGATCCGTTCCGTCTAATGGGCTTCGGTCACCGCGTTTATAAAACTTATGATCCGCGCGCAAAAATCATGAAGGCGGCATGCCATAAACTTCTTAAGAAGCTAAACATCAAAGATCCACTTCTTGATACTGCGATGAAGCTTGAAGAAGTGGCGTTAAATGACGAATACTTCAAAGCGCGTAACCTATTCCCGAATGTGGATTTCTACAGCGGAATCATTTACCGCGCAATCGGTATTCCGGAAAACATGTTTACTGTAATGTTTGCGCTTGGACGTCTTCCTGGCTGGATTGCACAGTGGCGTGAAATGGTTGAAACTAAGAACACCAAAATCGCCCGTCCACGCCAGATTTACACTGGTGTACCATGTAAACGATCAGAGGGTTCTGCTGAATAAGCGAACTTTTCTGCGAGAATATCAAAGCCCTGAAGTCAAAAACTTCAGGGCTTTTTCTATTTAATTGAAAGGATTGTTGATTTGCCCATTTTTTTTGATAAATTCATAACGAAGAAATCAACTAACAAACACAGATAGCTCTACTATGAAAAAAATTATTCGAATCTCATCAATTGACCAACAAGATGAAATACGTCAGCACGATTACAGTCAAATGACTGGAGAGGAACGTGTTGTTGCTTTGATTAACTTCCAAAATCGAGTCAACGGAAGAGGGAAAATTAAAAGAGTCTTCACAATCAAACGCATGGAATCATAACGTGAACAGTCTGACAGATGACATGATTGAGCTGCTTGATCTTTTAAACAAGCACAAAGTTGACTTCTTAGTCTGTGGTGGACATGCTGTCGCATTTTATGGATATATTCGCATGACAATGGACTTTGATTTATTGATTGTTCCGAATGAAGAAAATGCCATCAAAACCGTTGCTGCATTAAATGATTTCGGTTTTGGAAATGCAGGTATTCCACTTGCGGCATTTCTTAAAAAGGGAACTGCAATCACAATTGGCCAATCGCCAAATCAAGTTGACCTTTTAACGTCTATGAATTCAACAGATCCTCAAGAAATTCTAACAAGAGCTGTGGATGGGACAATCGATGACATTCCAGTCAAATTCGTGTCATTAAAAGATTTACTTCAAGCTAAACATGAAGCAAATCGCCTTAAAGATCAGCTTGATATTGAGGAATTGACGAAAATTAACAAACTCGATCAATAGTTTTATCTCGTGGCTGAAAGGATTTTTTCGGCACTCTTTTCTCCGAAACCTTTTACTGAAGTGATCTGATTTTTGGATAGATTGGTAAAATCCTGCCAGCTTTTCAGATTCAGAGATACAACAAGTTTTTTGACGGTTTTTCTTCCGACCCCTTTCACCTTCCGCTCCTTCAACTCTTTGCAGATTGCTAAAGTCACCTTTCCACAACATGATCCATTCAAACACTGTGAACCTTTGACTTTTCCGTCACATTCCGGACATTTGGCTAAAACGATTAGTTTCGAGTTGTTTATTTTCTTAAACTCTTTGATTATCGGAACTGTTGCACCGACCCGTTCGACCGCCAACATATCACCTATTCCAAGACCTTTCTCATTGATGTAATTTAAACTGTAAAGAGACACACGTGCCACTTTAGCTCCATCTAGAGAAATAGTATTTACGATTCCAACCGGAACGATACCTTTCTCTGCCAACTGCCATTCTACGTCTTTTAAGATAGTCCATTTGCGCTCGCACTCCCATTTAAAGGCAATCGCGCCTTTCGAGAATTTTTGTGTTGAGCCGAGTGATTCGTAATAAGCTTGATCTGCAAGCTTTATCACTAACCCATCAGTATCGTAACTGCAGTTCCGAATCTCATTTTTCAAACTCTTCCAATTCTTACGAATTTCCCCAAGTGACAACCTCTTTTCAAATCTATCAAAACAAACGAAATCGAACACAATCCGGTTTTGTTGCCAAAACGCCAGATCCTTACAATGTGCAAAGGCGACGGTCGCATGGCGAGGTGAAGAATATTTATCAGTAACTTTACAAAGCTTAGCAAATTCGTCATTTGAAATCAAAAGTTCTCCGCGAACATTCGGGCAGGAACGACAACCGCACTTACCAACTTGTCGAATAAATGGCAACTTCTCTTTCAAAACTGTTCCATTTCTTGTGATAAGTTTACAGCTTTTGAATAAAACAGCCATGCCGTCATATTTTGGCTGAATGACAAAAAGTTCATCTTTATTACGCGCCACTTTTTCACACCATTCAAACAGTTTATTTTCATCATAGACTTTCTGCAGAGATAACAGTTTATACTTATCTTTCGATTTTAAAACCTCACTTTCCGGCTTCAAAGTTCGCAGCTTTGAAACTAAAGCTTCATATTCCCGATCTGAAACCTCCCTTTTCCCTTCATTTTGGTACAAATCACGATAATAAGAAATTTTCTTCTCTAACTGTTCCACTGACTTTTCAGCCATCAAACTCATCAGTAAAAACATCCAAATCACAGCAACCTTCATACAAAACTCTCCTTATAATTTTATTTATTTCAGTTCTTAATGATATTTGAAGAACTCGTAAAAACAAGTTCTAATTTTAAAACCCTATAATAACCGCTTGCGATTTGGTGTGCGTCCGCTAGATTTGGGGCGACGTAATTTTTTATCCCCCGACATTAAATGAAAAAGGATTTTTTAGTATGAAACTTTTTACCACTTTAGGGCTTTGCGGACTTCTTGCCGCGTCTGCTTATTCCGAGCGAATTCTCTCAAAAACCGAAACAAAAAGTGTAATTGAGGCTGCGGCTTCTACTTTGCAGAAACGTTACGTGTTTGAAGACAAAGCGAATCAAATTGCGGAAACACTCCTAACTAACTTTGAAGCAGGAAAGTACGACAATCTTCTTCAAAGTAAACTTGCAGAAAAAATGACCGAAGATATGCGTTCTGTGGTGAACGACGGACATCTTTATGCGACTTATGATAAACCGACCAATGCTCCAAAAGTCGAAGAGAAAAAAGAGGAGATTGATCCAGAAACATCTAGGTGGCTCCATCAGCAAAGTTTGAAGGCTCGCAACTACGGCTGGGAACGTTACGAAATGCTTCCTGGAAATGTCGGCTATGTGGAAAATACCGGTTTTAAGGGAGAGCAGCAGGCTTTTGAACGCTGCGCTTCTATTATGAACTTCCTTTCAGAATGCGACGCAATTATCATTGATTTACGTAAAAATGGAGGCGGAGATGGTCGTTTGGGGCACCTTCTAGCAAGTTACTTTTTTCCTGCTGGAAATAACCGTTGGTTGCTGAGTAACGAAAACCGTTCCAACGGCACTTATTATCAAGAATGGTCATACACTTATGTGCCTGGCAAAAAAATGCCGAACACACCTCTTTATATTCTGACAAGTGGCGGCACATTTTCCGCAGCTGAAGCGTTTGCTTACGCAATGCAGGCAAATAAACGTGCGATTACGGTTGGGGAAAACACCGGTGGTGGCGCCCACTCCGGTTCAATGCGAAACTGCGGTAACCATATTAAAGTGTTTATTCCGAGCGGGCGTGTAAGTTCTCCTATCACAAATAGTAACTGGGAGGCCGTGGGTGTAAAGGCTGAAATTGAGTGTCCGGCCGACAAGGCTGTGGAATTTGCGTTAATGGACTTTTTCAATAAAAAGAAGAAAGACGGTAATAAGTATGTTGCCGCAAGCGCAAAGTGGTATGCTGATTACTTTAACAATAAAGAAAAGAACGCTTACCCAGAAGAAAAGTTACTGAAAAACTGTGTCGGCGAATACGAATCAGGTCGCTCCGCATCTGTTAAAAACGGTAAACTCTATTATGTAACACCGGGCGGAACTCAGTTGGAAATGGCTTACTTGAAAGATGACGTATTTTACGGTGTAGGTGCCAACGTTTCACAGAAATACGGAGATTTACGTATTATCTTCAACGGCTTTAAAAACGGAAAAGTGAAGACTTTAAGCATGGCTGTAAAAGATCCGGGGCCAAAGCCTCCAAACTGTTACGATGTGAAAAGAGTTAAATAAGAAAAGAGTTTATGCTTTCAGGGCTGAATTGTTTAACGCAATTCAGCCTTTTTTATTGTTTTGAAAGGTTTTAGTAATATTGTAAAAGGTTTAAGGAAAACTATCTTACATCTCAAAACATTCAGGAGGTTTATTATGTTTAAACAGTCTTTTATTTTCATATTTGCCCTTTTGGTTTCAGGATGCGCTTCTGTTTACCAGAAAACAATCGATCAATACACTATGGCTTCGGCTTCTATAAAACTCGGCGACAGTAAAGAGTCTGTTCTGAAAAAACTGGAACCGACCCAGACAGAACTTTCAGCTTTGGATAAAAAACAGCCGGAGACTTTTAAGAAAGACGGCAAACTTGTCGAAATCTATTTTTTCCGCAGTGGTTGGCAGGATGACGGGTTGACAACCGATGATGAATTTACGCCTTATATTTTCGAAGACGGCATTCTTAAAGCGATCGGCTGGACTATTCTAGGAGGCCCGAAAACTCAGGGACAAAGCCGGCCTGAGGTTGATATCGATCCATACTTTTATCACCACAGACCATATCCATACAGATACTAGGATTTCCGATGACAGGGGCAAAAAACAGTCCAGATTGGCTGGGAGGGGAACTTCCGGATCTGTCGGACTACTACACCGAATCTGTACTAACGGATACGGCAATTTCTAAAATTGAGCATGAAGAAGCGACGCCGGTTTTCGACCCAAATGTGAACCGTGCTTCAAATCGTTACGAAGGCGGTGACATTATTGCCGAAGGTGCAATGAAGTCGATTTATCAAGTCAATGACACTTTCACGGCTCGAAATGTGGCGATGGCTGTCATCAAAAACGATATTGCCGATAATCAGAGCGAATGTAATCGATTTATCAAAGAGGCACGTATTGCCGCAAATCTTCAGCACCCGAATATTGTTCCGGTTCATGATATCGGTGTAAATGACGATAATCACCCGTTTTTCACCATGAAGTTGATCCGCGGTGAAAACCTTTCAACCATTCTTCGTAAACTGCGATACGCCGAAACCAATTATCTTGAGAAGTATGATCTGACCGCACTTTTGACCATTTTTCTAAAGGTCTGCAATGCGGTTTCATTCGCTCATTCAAAGGGAATTATTCACTTAGACCTTAAACCAGAAAACATTCAGGTTGGCGACTACGGTGAAGTGCTTGTTCTTGACTGGGGCTTGGCAAAGCAGCTGAAACTTTCAGGAAACGGTTCACAACAAACTCAAATGGATATGAAGTCGACCGTTTACAAACATCTTTCAAATATCTACTACGCACGACAAACTGTTAACGGTGTGGTAAAGGGAACTCCCGGTTACATGTCACCTGAACAGGCAATAGGCGATATCAGTGCCAAAGACCGTCGAGCCGACATCTACTCTCTCGGTTGCATTCTTTACTCTATTTTGACACACGAGCGCCCGACAGTTGGTAAAACTTTTGCAGAAATTGTCAAGGAAACCATTTCCGGAGATATTGTCGCGCCTGAAAAACGCGTGCCGAATATGATTATTCCGGAATCATTGAGTGCTGTGACAATGAAGGCTATGGCAGTAAATCCGGATGATCGTTATCAGGAAGTTACAGAGATTGAAGACGAGATCAATGCGTTTATCGGTGGTTTTGCCACACTGGCTCAGGAAGCGGGGCTTTTTACTCAAATCGGTCTGATGTACAAACGTCACAAGCTGGAGTTTTCATTTATCTTCGGAAGTATTCTCATTATCATCTTCTCATTCGGCGTCTTTTTTAATCGCCTTTCCGAAGAAAAAGATCGTGCCAATACAGCTTTAGATAACTTTAAAGCATCACAAAATGCATTAATTGAAACAGAAAGCCGTATTTCAAAAGATCGGCGAAGAGAATGGCAGATTGTCTATGACGACCATTTTAACAGTTCGGAACTCAACAACGAATGGCTTGTGGTCGGCGGAAAGCTGAAAAAGAAAGAGTTCAGTATTGTCCCCGCAAAAGAAAAAATTCTGAAATCTAAGCTTTTGATTCCTAAAAACGATGTAAATGTACTCTATCTGAATAAAGACGTTTCCGGCGATGTGCGTGTGGAAGTAGATATTAAGTTAGATTCAGAAAAAGAGAGTGCGGTTTCCTGTTTTCTAAACTCGGTTTACTTCAAAAATAATATCAAATATTCACTGCTTTCCGGCTATAATTTTGTCTGTTCGATGGAAGATAACTCGTTATCACTTTTCAAATTGGGGAACTTGCTGGAAAAGGCAGAACTTCCCGTCAAACTACAGAAAGGAAAAACTTATACACTTGTCGCTGAAAAAGTCGGTGAAATATTCAGGTTTTCAATTGATGGCTATCCAGCTCTCAAAGTTCGTGATGACAAACACTTTCTTAGCTCCGAAATGACATCGCTGGGAGTTGCTGTAAAAAATAGCGGTTGCGAAATTGATAAAATAAACATCTATCAGCTTGGTTCATCTCTAAAAGTTGATCTTCTGGAGCTCGGCATAACAAATGTCAATAATGGTCAATATGATAAAGCGGAAGTCTTTTTACGGGAAGTCATCGACGGTGGCACGTCAAAAAGTCGAATAAAAACCGCACGTAACGAACTGAAAAGAATCGCAAAACTACGAAAAATAACCAAAGAGATTTCTGCCTACAGAAAACTGTTTAAACGTACCGTCAAAAACTGGGATGATAAGATGCTTCTCCTTGTGGACGATAAAATCAGTCTATTTCTGCCTTCAGCCGGGTTGAAGGATATTTCGATTTTAAGCGGTTTGAAAGTAAACGGAGTTCTCAGTTTGACAAACAACCCGGTCAAAGATATCTCACCGATCAGTCATCTGCAGATTTCAAAACTTTACCTCGGCGGAACCAAAGTGTCATCACTAAACAGTGTGCAAAAAATGAACCTTGAAAGTTTGTATATTAACAACACGCCGATTGCCTCTCTGAAACCGCTGAGAGGTATGAATTTAAAACGACTTGATATAAGAAACACAAAATTGGAGAACATAAATATTCTGACCGATCTCCCAATTGAAGAAATTGCCATTACACCGGCAACTCTTCCAAACGGCTGGCAGAATGTTTTACGACGCTGCAAAAAATTGCGCGTTATTGCAACAAGCGAGCAGGAACTCAGAAGTCAGCAAAGTGCGGACGAGTTTTGGCTCAAATATGAAAGTAGTAAACTAAAATAGAACTTGTTTTATTTGTTTAATCATCAAAGCACACTATTGTACTACTTCCGACTAAAAAGAGGATATAAAAATGGTTTTTAATGCTAATCGATCAAACTTGAACAACACAAACTTGGATGAATCCTGCTGGAAGACCAGCAAAACTCTCCTATCAAAAATCAAAGATCAACATGATGAAAAATCGTGGGAAGATTTTGTATTTTACTATCGTGATTACATCTACGGAATTATCATGAAAATGAATATCAACCGCTCTGACGCCGACGATATCACTCAGCGCGTATTGATCAAACTATGGAAAACACTGCCGAAATTTGAATATCAACCTGAAAAAGGTCGATTTCGCGGCTGGCTTTGTCGAATTACCGGGAATGAAGTGAAAGACTATCTTCGACGCAAAAAAAGACAGAGAACGGTTTCAACAGAAGATGCACCCGGTGAAATGGCTGAAAGTGTTCAGAAAATCAGTGTGCCTGAGATTGAAGAGCTAGCCGAAAAAGAGTGGCGTCAATATGTTTCTAAACTGGGCTGGCAGAATATTGTCGGTGATTTAGACACCAAAGTAAGTCAATGTTTTTTAATGTTTACAAGCGGTGTGCCAGTTGGTGAAATTGCCGCGGAACTCGGTATCGCAGAAAGTAGTGTTTATGTATACAAAAAAAGAGCCCAGGATAAACTTCGTGATGAAGTAATGAGGTTAAACGGGCAACTTCTTTAAACTAAAAATCAGGAGCTGTTTTATGAAACTGTTTTCAAAAACTTTAGCATTTTCCATTATGGTCATTTTGGTCAGTTCGTGTCTGAGTCGCACAACTCCGCCACAAACATCCTATTACGATTTAAACATCGAAGTACCGGAAACAAAGTCAGAACTTACTATCGGAAAATTCACTGCTGAGTCGCAATACAACTTGAAAATGGTTTTCAGAACAAAGGACAACAAAGTTGATTTCTCCAGCTTTCACCGTTGGGCAAATAACCCGGAAGAACTTCTGAAAAACTACTGCAAAATGGCATTTAAACCTTCTGCTGACAAAACACTAAACCTTCATATTATCAGACTTGAACTGAACGAAGTCACTTCAAATATGGTGTTTATCGCCGACTTTGAGATTAATGACAAAACATCACGTTTTTCAAAACAGATCAAAGTTGACAACAACACACCGGAGGCTTTCAGCAAAGCATTCAACAGCGCGGCAAATGAGTTAATAAAAACTATCAACCTCTCACTTAAATAGACTGAAAAATGAGAAAGATTGCCATAAAAGTCGGAAGCAACACCTTTTACGCCATCAATAAAGCAAAGAGTATGATTGTCTTCATCGGTGAAACTTACGTTGCACTTTGTAAAGCATTGATGAATCCCCAAAAAATCCGCTGGCGTGAAACCCTCTTTTATATGAATATGTGCGGATTTGAAGCGCTTCCGATTATTCTACTGATCTGTTTTTTGATGGGACTGATTCTCGGTATTCAAGCCGCCTTTATTCTGTCTCAGTGGGGAACCGAAGTCTTTATGGCTGACATGATTGGTCTGGTAATTATCAAAGAACTCGGTCCGTTGATGGTCGCAATTATTGCAACTGGTCGCTGCGGCTCTGCATTTGCGGCAGAAATCGGTACAATGAAAGTAAATGAAGAGGTAAATGCCCTAACTACAATGGGACTTGAACCAAGTCGTTTTCTAGTGATTCCAAAACTTATTGCGATGTTAATCACCATGCCGCTTCTTTCCGCATTCGGAAACCTTGCCGGAATTGTCGGCGGTTTTTCAGTCGGTTTCTTCCAACTTGATATTCCAGCCGTAACCTACTATCAGCGCACCGTCAATGCGGTCACTGTAATGGACTTTTCAGAGGGAATGATTAAAGCCCTCTGTTTCGCACTCTTAATCACTGTAATCGGCTGTATGAGCGGATTTGATGCCAAAGACGACGCACAAGGTGTAGGAAGTTCTACAACTTCAGCTGTGGTTAACGGTATTTTTGTAATCATCGTCTGTGACACCATTTTAGCACTATTATTCAACCTCCTATAAGATTATGAATGAGAATACATTAATAGAAGTTCGAGATTTGCAAATCGGTTATTCTGGGCGTGTTGTTCAGGAAAACTTGAACTTTGACGTAAAGCGCGGCGAAATATTCGTCATTCTCGGTGGTTCCGGCTGTGGTAAAAGTACGTTATTAAAACACCTTATCGGTTTATATCAGCCAATGTCCGGAGACATTCTAATAGGTGAGAAAAACATGGCGAAAGCAAAAGTAGCCGACAAACGTGAAATTATGCAGAAATTCGGCGTGTTATATCAATCTGCCGCACTTTTTGGTTCCATGACACTCGCAGAAAATATCTCACTTATTCTGGAAGAGTTTACCGACTTATCAAAAGAGGAACGCGAAAAGGTAATTGACGAAAAGCTCAGCCTTGTCGATTTAAAAGAGTTCCGGGACTTCATGCCTTCAGAAATAAGCGGCGGTATGAAAAAACGTGCCGGACTTGCCCGCGCAATGGCACTCGATCCACCGATTCTCTTCTTTGATGAACCTTCTGCCGGACTCGATCCAATCAGCTCTGCACAACTTGATAAACTGATGCTGGAACTGCGTGATAAACTAAACACCACAATGGTAGTTGTAACCCACGAACTCGACAGCATTTTCACCATTGCCGATCGAGTGATTGTTTTGGATGCAAAAGAGAAAACAATGGTCGAACAGGGTGATCCAAAAGATCTGAGAGAAAACAGCGATAACGAATGGGTAAGAGAATTTTTAAATAGATCAGGCGAAAAGCACTAAATGGAGACGAATTATGTACGAAGAAAACAGATTTAAAGTCGGCCTTTTTGTAATATTAGGAGTAACCTTAATCATAGGTTTTGTATTTTTTCTAGGACTGAAAACAGCTCTTGAACCAAAACTATACTTCCACACAAAATTTAACGAATCAGTTCAGGGCTTGGAAGTTGGTTCTCCAGTGAAATTCAAAGGTGTAACCATTGGAAACGTCTCCAAAATCATGATTGGAAAAGAGAATAAACGCATTCGCGTCGACATGGAAATCAACCCGAAAACCATAGATTATGATCCATCTTTGAGTAAAGAAGATCACAAAAATATGATTACCGAAGAAATCTCCAAAGGTCTTTGCTGTCAGCTTCAAATGAGTGGAATTACCGGCATGAAATATGTCGAAATCGACTACTTCCCAGACCAACTTCATACGGATCAATTTTCTACTTATGATGACTACTATATTCCGCCTGGAACCTCAGTTTTCCAAAGCACAGTGGACTCAATCTCTGTTGCTCTAGACAAGATATCAAAAATTGACTTCGATGGAATTGGTAAAGACCTGCAGGAAACAGTCAAAAGCGTTAATAAAATAACCAGTTCAGAGCAGATAAAAGAGATATTAAAATCACTAGCCGAAACAGCAGAAGAGATAAAGTTTATAACAAAAAAAGTGCGTAAATTCACCGATAGCGACCAACTTCCAAACGCATTCGAACAAGTTGATAAAACTCTTGAAGCGATAAGTGAACTATCAAATGAAATAAAAACACAGGTAAAGTCAGCTGATATAAAAGGCGTGTCAACTGAAATAAAAGCGACATTAAAAGAAGTAAAAACTGCCGGCAAAGATACAACCGCATCAATCGACAAGTCGCTCAAAGAGTTGGACAAAGCACTTTACGAAGTCAGAGAACTCGCAAAGTCTCTAGAAAACGATCCATCATCAATAATCCAAGGCTCACAACAAAAAGACCGCTTCGCCAACTAAGAAGTTATTCCTAATAAGCAAAAAGGCGTCCAAAACCGGACGCCTTTTTTATTTCAAAGCAAGAGGCCTGCAGAGCATGTTGTGCAACTTTGCTGTGTGCTACCAAGTTAAGCCGAGAGCGAAGGACTTTCTTCTACCCCCATGTACTAGAAACTCGAAGTAGTACTTATTGTTTGTACCTTTTTCTGTGATGACACAGTAGTCGTCTTTGCCTTCTCCTTGTTGTTTAAACTCCAGCGTGGCATCTTTGTCAGCGTTTTCATACAGTTTGTCATATTCCATTTCGTTGATATCGAAAGTCCCGAATCTTTTATGACTGATAGTCTTGCCACTGACAGTCAGTATCGGATCGACTTCTACCGGTTTTGCCAATTTGTAGTAAGCATCAACATTCTCTACGATCGCATCACCGCAGACGCAAGATGTGAGCATAGTTGCTGAAGAAATAAAAAGTGCAAGTAATATAATTTTTGATAACTGTTTCATAATATTCACCTTATTTACCTTTAACTGTGAGTTGATAAATCTGATTTGCTATAGGGGTTGATGTCCAATAGGCTGTATGACACATCACTGGAGTTATACTCCCGGAAAGCTCGTGATTCATGACACCTTTGAAAAGCTCTTTATCCAATGCATCATTAATTACAATCGGATCATTCGGGTAAAAATAGTTGTGCCATTTAAAAGGGAAGGGCGATGTCATCGCTTCACGCATCTTTAACAGGTTCAGCGGACTTCCAAAAGTTACCAAGCCGGAAACCGGAATCTCACGCCCTTTTTTCTGATACATTTCCCAAAGTACATCCGTTGCAATCACTGTGCCGAGACTATGAGCCGCGACAACACAGCCGGGATATTCTTCAATAACTTTACGAACCACCTTTCTAATTTTTTTACCTGTGACAGGAGCAAGGTAAAGTGGTACATCCGATACAAGATCAATAATTTGATTCTTCAGCCAGCCTCCAGGTAATCCGCTAATAAGTGACAGCTTTGAGATTACATTTTCCGCACTGTCTAGCTGTGATTCCCATAGAGCCTCCTGCCAGTAAATTCCATCATCAGGTTTTTCCTGAGGTTTTGTTTTAATTGCCTCGTACTCTCCGATGCGGTAAACAGGTCTAAAAAGCTCTTCAACTTGCTTTGACAGTTGGATTGAAAACTTAGCTCGACTGGCATCGTCGCCGACACCTACACCGTGAATAACTACTACAGGTAATAATTTATCTTTAGCCATAATAAGCTCCTTTTGGTTAAGTTAACTAATATCAATTAGTCCATTCAGCTCGGCAATAAACTCAGAATATGACGGATCTGCACCGACTTCCGCCATACCCTCAACCGTGCCTACAATTTTACGGTAGATTGGTACTATCTCATTACGTACGTCCCGAGCGGTATAATCAAGCTTTGTTGAAGCTTCCGTTGCCTTATTACTCTTAACCTGCTTATAATTGTCCATAGCATCCTGTAATGCTGATAAAAAGTTATTAATTTCTGATAGAAGAGCAATGTCATCTTTGTACTTATCTGACCTTAATGTTTCCATTAATCCGTCAAGAAGTGCAGTTTCTGTGTCATGATCCGCTCGTCGGAGTTTTCCAAATCCATACTGTTTGGCTACAAATAACATGCGTTCAGCCGCCGCCATTTTTGCTTCATTTCCGCTGTGAGAATAGGCATGGAATAGGTGGATAAGCCCAGAGTGAATCATATCACGCTGAGCATCTGCTTCATTTAATGCCTGCGTATGACTGTTGCCACGTACAGCTACCAAGCAACCTTCAAGTTTTGATATAAGTACGGCAAACTTGTCTGTTAATGGTTTCAGCGATGTGGTGATGGCTGTTTTTGTCATAAGGAGTTTGTTGACACCTTCTACAAACTCTAGAAAATTTGGATTACTTTTTGAATGTAGATCAATTGTTTTAATTTCGTTATCACTCATAACGACTCCTTTGGTTGTTTTATTTACGTATTATTTGGACTTCAACTGGGTGATTTATTAAACTTTTCATAATTTTTCGGCAAATATAAAATAACGTTGCATGATTAAAAAAGGTTTCTTTTCAATACAATGTAGCATTACATGGACTTTGCTGAAATCCGGCAAATGCAAAACAGCGTTACATGGCCCAAAAAAGAGTTCTTTTTCATACGAAGCAGAGTTACATAGCCTTTGCCGAAATCCGGCCAATGTAAAACAGCGTTGCATAGTAAAAAAAAGAGTTCTTTTCCAGATGAAGCAGGGTTACATCTTCTCTGCCGAAAAGATAATTTAATAAAGACACAATTGTTAAAGATTATTGACTCCTTTAACTAGCTGACAGATAAGTATCAATAGAAGAAAAAGAGTCTTAACCAAGGTAGTCCCAGCAATCAGGTAATCAAATAGAATTAGAACAATTCTCTGGTTGTAAACATAAGTTGACAATGTAAACAAATGTTTACATGAAATGCCCGAAAATGGGCAGAAAATAGGCAAAATGAAAGGATTCTAAGCAAAAGAGAGGGGAAAGTGTAAACAAATGTTTACAAAACAGAAAAAACTCCACGAAAAAAAGTGAAGTTTTTTTTGGGAAGTTTCAGAAAAAAAACAGAAAAGCAGTGAAAAACTAAAAGTGAAGAGTGAAAAATGGTAACAGAAAATGTCCACGCAGAGGAGTGGGGAGATAGCGAAGCTTTGGAGTGCTGTTAGCATCACAGCTTTTGGTTGACCGATATAAAGATGCAAAGAGACATAAGCGGGTACAATTGCCTTTATGTTTATGTCCTTTTTTTATAGCCTTATGACTCAAAAGATTACCTCCAATGATTTGTTATCCCAATATGTTTATTAGTTCAGCATCATCAATTTGTGTCGCAAAATCTAATGGTGACATACCTGAATTGTTTTTTGATTGTGGATCTGCACCGTAAGAAACTAATAATTTCACTAATTCATAATTTCCGCGACTATTAAATGTAGCTCTCCATAATGGAGTATTTCCATAACCATCTTTGATACTTGCTTTTGCTCCTTCCTCTAAAAGAGTCTTTGCATAGTTTATATGGTTATCTTGTACAGCATATTCTAATGCAGTTCTTCCATTCCTATCACAAATATTTACGTCTACATTCTGTTGCAAAAGCCAATTAAAAACCTCTTTTTTATTATAAATAATGGAATACATCAGAGGGGTTTGGTCATCACCATCTAAAATGTTTACATTATTATTTTTGATTAGCTCAACAGTTTCTTCGTAAGTAGAATAAGCAATTGCTTGTCTTATTTCGTCAGCAATCGCATCATGTTGTTTCGGTCTATCTGGTGTTGCCATTGTAGTTTCCTAATTTTTTATTTGGATAACAACTTAATGTGCTGCAATTGTAGTTAATTCTTGTGATTTGTTGATTTTAAGTTCTTGTAACTTAAAACGCTTTTGACTGAACTTAGAGTATTGATTTTGGCTCATATGTCAATTTGTTTTAGTAAGTTTATTACAAACTGAAATTTCATATAAGTTCGCAATAAAAAGCAGTGCTGTGAGCATCACAGCTTTTTGTTTAATCGATATAAAAATGAAAAGCGGCGATTCTCGCTGCAATCCAAAATTAGTGGAAAGTCACAGTTTTTCGTTGATGACTTGTTGTAGGTCGGAGAGTCCCTCGACGACTTTGCTACAGAGCTGTTAGCTCAGTACGCGGTCAGGGACTGATACGCGCTACAAACGACTCACGTAGTACGTAATACGAAATGAAAAAGGGCACCCACAAGGGGAGCCCCTACTATATTGTGTTACGTTTTACGTGGTACGTAAACTGAATCAAACGACTCACGTATTACTTACCATGTAGCACGAAATAAAAAAGGGCACCCACAAGGGGCGCCCCTCAGACTGTGGACAAAGTCCTTTCCGTTTTTG